>DAIDAU010000383.1 GCA_027310465.1 Rhodocyclaceae bacterium | reverse complement strand
CTACCGCGCGCTGCTCGAAGACGATCTCGCCGCGCTTCACTGGCGCGCCGTCGAGGCCAGCGGCACCTGGGACGGCGCGCACCAGGTGCTGCTCGACAACCAGGTGTCGCACGGCGTCGCCGGCTATTTCGTCTACACGCCGCTGCGCCTGCCCGACTGCCGCTGCGCGGTGCTGGTCAACCGCGGCTGGGTTCCGGCCGGGCCGCAGCGCAGCGTCGTGCCCGACGTCGGCTTCGTCGCGTCGCGCCATGCCGTTCGCGGCGTGGCGGCGCCGGCGCCGGCTTCCGGTTTCGGCGTCAGACCGGGAACCGGCGAGGCTCTCGGTTCGAACCTCCTGCGCGTGCAACGGCTGGATGCCGCGGAGCTGTCGCGCTGGCTCGGCGAACGCGTGGTCCCGCTCACCGTGCTGCTGGCGCCGGATGAACCCGACGGCTACGTGCGCGAGTGGCGCCCCCCCGACGCGCACGCCGATCGGCACATCGCCTATGCGGCGCAATGGTTTCTCTTCGCGCTGATCTCCGCTGGCCTGGCGATTCGGCTGAATTCCGCACGCCGCTGAGAGTCAAATCCGACGACTCACGCAGAAGGAGAACGGCATGGAATCTCTAGACAAGGACAAGGCCATTGCGTCGCTCAACCGCATCCTGGAATACGAGCTGGCCGGCGTGGTCCGCTACACGCATTACTCGCTGATGGTCTACGGCTACAACCGCATTCCGATCGTGAGTTGGCTGCGCACGCAGGCCGACGAAAGCCTCGTGCATGCGCAGCGCGCCGGCGAGCTGATCACGCTGCTCGGCGGACACCCGTCGCTGGGCATCGGGCCGCTGCTCGAAAGCCACCAGCACGAGATCGGCGCCATCCTGCGCGAATCGCTGGTGCACGAGACCGAATCGCTCAAGCACTACTACGAGTTGCTGAAGCTCTCCGAGAATCGCTCGGTGCTGGTCGAGGACTATGCGCGCGAGTTGATCACCGAAGAGGAGATGCACGCGAGCGAGATCAACAAGATGCTGCGCAATCCTGGGGATGTGAAGGCGTTTCAGCAGGGTTGACGCTGGTTGGTCGAGCGAGGCCGCGACCGGGACGCGAATACCCGGCCGCGGCCTGAGGCGTTGTGCCGATCTGAAACAAAAGAGCGCAGCGTGCGGAACCATACGGTACCAAACCAGTCCCACTTGCAAAGCCGGCGCAGGAGCCTTGCATGCTGAGACTGAGCAAGATGACCGATTACGGGACCGTGATCATGTCGCGCATGGCCGCGCGTCCCTCGGATGTCTTCAGCGCCGCCGAACTCGCGGCGGCCGCGGGGCTCACCGCAACGACGGCGAGCAAGATATTGAAGACCTTGGCGCGCCATGCCTTGCTGAAATCGGTGCGCGGCTCGAAAGGCGGCTACCGGCTGGCGCTTCCGCCTGAGCGCATCTCGGTCGCCGACGTGATCGCGGCGATGGAAGGCGCCGTGGCGGTGACGGAATGCGGCGCCGAGGGCAGCCATTGCCCGCAGGAGGCATGCTGCCCGAGCCGCGACAACTGGCAGCGGCTCAACGCCATGGTGCGCAGCATGCTGAGCGGCGTCACGCTGTCGGACATGGCGCGTCCGCTGCGCGAGGACGCGGCCGACGTCGAAATCCATTGAGTGGAGCGAGGGAGGACGAATGGCACCGGAGACGATGGAACTGGAGAAGCTGCTGGACCGCGGCTACGGGCAGGGCTTCTACACGCCGATCGAGGCGGACAGCGTGCCGCGCGGCCTCAACGAGCAGATCATCCGCGCGATCTCGGCGAAGAAGAACGAGCCGCAGTTCATGCTCGACTGGCGGCTCAAGGCCTATCGCCACTGGCTGACGCTGTCCGAGCCGCGCTGGTCGACGGTCGTGCATCCGCCGATCGACTACCAGGCCATCTCCTACTATTCGGCGCCGAAATCGAAGAAGGACCGTCCGCAGTCGCTCGACGAGGTCGATCCCGAACTGCTGCGCACCTACGAGAAGCTCGGTGTGCCGCTGCAGGAGCGCGAGATGCTCGCCGGCGTCGCGGTGGACGCGGTGTTCGACAGCGTCTCGGTGGCGACGACCTTCAAGGACAAGCTGGGCGAGCTCGGCATCATCTTCTGCTCGTTCTCCGAGGCGGTGCGCGAGCATCCCGATCTGGTCCAGCAATACCTGGGCTCGGTCGTGCCCCATACCGACAACTATTTCGCGGCGCTCAATTCCGCGGTGTTCTCCGACGGCTCGTTCTGCTACATCCCGCCCGGCGTGCGCTGCCCGATGGAGCTGTCGACCTACTTCCGCATCAATGCGATGAACACCGGCCAGTTCGAGCGCACGCTGATCGTCGCCGACCGGGGCGCCTACGTCAGCTACCTCGAAGGCTGCACGGCGCCGATGCGTGACGAGAACCAACTCCACGCCGCGGTCGTCGAGCTCGTGGCGCTGGATGACGCGCAGATCAAGTACGCCACGGTGCAGAACTGGTATCCGGGCGACAAGGACGGCCGCGGCGGCATCTACAACTTCGTCACCAAGCGCGGCCTGTGCCGCGGGGCGCGCTCGCGCATCTCGTGGACCCAGGTGGAGACCGGCTCGGCCATCACCTGGAAGTATCCGAGCGTGGTATTGCAGGGCGACGACAGCGTCGGCGCCTTCTACTCGGTGGCGCTGACCAATCATCACCAGCAGGCCGACACGGGCACCAAGATGATCCATCTCGGCCGCAACACCAAGAGCACCATCGTCTCGAAGGGCATCTCCGCCGGCCGCGGCCACAACGCCTATCGCGGCCTGGTGCGGATGTCGAAGAACGCCGCGAACGCGCGCAACTACACGCAATGCGATTCGCTGCTGCTCGGCGACCGGTGCGCGGCCCATACCTTCCCCTACATCGAGGTCAAGAACGCCAGCGCCCGCGTCGAGCACGAGGCGAGCACCTCGCGCATCGGCGAGGACCAGCTGTTCTACTGCCAGAGCCGGGGGCTGGGGCCGGAGGACGCCGTGTCGATGATCGTGAACGGCTTCTGCAAGGACGTGTTCAAGGAGCTGCCGATGGAGTTCGCGGTCGAGGCGCAGAAGCTGCTGGGCGTGAGTCTCGAAGGGAGCATCGGCTAGCCATGCTGGAAATCGTCAATCTGCACGCCGCCATCGAGGACCAGGTCATCCTGCGCGGCATCGACCTCAAGGTGAACGCCGGGGAGGTGCACGCCGTGATGGGGCCGAACGGCTCGGGCAAGAGCACGCTGGCCCAGGTGCTGGCCGGACGCGACAACTACCGCGTCACCGCGGGCGAAGTCCGCTATCTCGGCAAGAGCCTGCTCGGCCTTCCGCCCGAGGAGCGGGCGCGCGAAGGCATCTTCCTCGCGTTCCAGTACCCGGTAGAGATTCCCGGCGTCGCCAACATCTATCTGCTCAAGGCGGCGATCAACGCCCAGCGCCGCCATCGCGGCGAAGCGGAGCTGGATGCCGTCGACTTCCTCAACCTCGTGCGCGACAAGCTGGCGTTCATGGGCATGGACGAGCAGCTGCTCTACCGCCCGGTGAACCAGGGCTTCTCGGGCGGCGAGAAAAAGCGCAACGAAGTGCTGCAGATGGCGCTGCTGCAGCCGCGCCTGGCGATCCTCGACGAGACCGACTCGGGCCTCGACATCGACGCCCTGAAGGTCGTCGCCGACGGCATCCAGGGCATGCGGTCGCCCGAGCGCGCCATCGTCATGGTGACGCACTACCAGCGCCTGCTCGACTACGTCGTGCCCGATTTCGTGCACGTGCTCTCGCAAGGGCGCATCGTCCGCTCGGGCGGGCCCGAGCTGGCCGCGGAGCTCGAGCGCCGCGGCTACGGCTGGGTCGATCCCGGCAAGGACGAGCGCATCGGGGCGACCCCGTGAACGCGATCGTCGCCGACAACTTCGCCGCCGATTTCGAGCGCCTGAAGCCGCTGCTGCCGGGCGTCTATGTGCCGTGGCTGCGCGCGCTGCGCGAGGAGGCGTTCGCCGACTTCCTCGACAAGGGATTTCCGAGCACGCGCCAGGAAGACTGGAAGTACACCAGCGTCGCCGCCATCGAAAAAGGCCGCTTCGTTCCCGCCGCGGCCGCCGCGGAGGTCTGCTGGGACGTCGGCTGCGTCGGCAGCCAGGAGCTGCCGGGCGCGCGCGTCATGGTGTTCGTGGATGGGCGCTACGCGCCGGAACTCTCGCACCTCGGGAGCCTGCCCGCCGGCGTCACGGTGGCGAGCCTAGCCGCGACGATCGAGCGCGAACCGGAGCGGCTGCGCGCCGCGCTGACGCCTGCCGAAGCGGGCTACGCCTCGGGCTTCGCCGCCTTGAACGCCGCCTTCCTCTGCGACGGCGCCTACGTCGGCCTGGCGCCGGGCGCGGATCTGGCGGAGCCGCTGCACCTGCTGTTCGTCGCCGCCACGCGCAACGCCGCCGCGCACGTGCGCAACGTGATCGCGGCGGGCGCCGGCAGCCGCGCCTGCATCGTCGAGCACCACGTGAGCGCGGAGGCCCTGCCCTACTTCACCAACGCCGTGACGAGCATCGACGTCGAGCGCAATGCATCGATCGAGCACCACAAGCTGCAGGACGAAAGCCTGCTCGCCTTCCACGTCGCCGCCGTCCGCGCCGACCTCGGCGAGGCGTCGAGCTTCGCCTCGACTTCCTTCGCTTTCGGCGCCGCGCTGTCGCGCACCGGCATCGACGTCGGGCTGAACGCCGAGAAGGCGTCGTGCAACCTCGACGGACTCTATCTGATCGACGGCCGCCAGCACGCCGACCATCACACGCGCATCGATCACGCCCGGCCGCGCGGCCGCAGCCGCGAGTTCTACAAGGGCGTGCTCGACGGCGCCTCGCGCGCCGTCTTCAACGGCCGCGTCATCGTCCATGCCGACGCCCAGCAGAGCGACGCGCAGCAGACCAACCGCAACCTGCTGCTGTCCGACCAGGCGGAGGCGGACACCAAGCCGCAGCTCGAGATCTGGGCCGACGACGTCAAGTGCGCGCACGGCGCCACCGTGGGGCAGCTCGACCCCGACCAGATCTTCTATCTGCAGGCCCGCGGCGTCGATGGCGAAACCGCGCGCTCGATGCTCGTCTATGGCTTCGCCGCCGAGGTGATCGAGCGGATCGGCCTGCTCGGGCTGCGCCGGCGCCTCGAGAACCTGCTGCGCAGCCGCCTGCCTGCCGGCCGGGGGATCATGCGATGAGCGCGGCCGCCGCGGCGCTCAGGGACCTCGGGGCTCCCGAGTTCGACGTCGCCGAGGTGCGGCGCGACTTTCCCGTGCTCGCCCGCACGGTGCGCGGCCGGCCGCTGGTCTACCTCGACAACGCCGCCACCAGCCAGAAGCCGCAGGCGGTGATCGATTGCGAGTCACGCTACTACGCCGAGTACAACGCCAACATCCATCGCGGCATCCACCAGTTGAGCCAGGAGGCGACCGACGCGTTCGAGGCCGCGCGCACGCGCGTCCAGCAGTTCCTCAACGCGGCGCAGCGCGAGGAGATCGTCTTCGTGCGCGGCGCGACGGAAGCCATCAACCTCGTCGCCTCCAGCTACGGCCGCGGCCTCTCGGCCGGCGACGAAATCCTGATCACCGAGATGGAGCACCACTCCAACATCGTGCCGTGGCAGCTCCTCTGCGAGCACAGCGGCGCCGTGCTGCGGGTGGCGCCGATCGACGACCGCGGCGCCTTGATCCCCGAAGAGTTCGGACGGCTGCTCGGCCCGCGCACCAAGATCGTTGCGCTGGCGCAGGTCTCCAACGCGCTCGGCACGATCAATCCGGTGCGCGAGCTCATCGAGCTCGCCCACGCGCACGGCGCGGTCGTGCTGGTGGACGGCGCGCAGGCCGTGCCGCACCTGGCGGTCGACGTGCGCTCGCTCGATTGCGACTTCTACGCCTTCTCGGGGCACAAGGTGTACGGCCCGACCGGGATCGGCGTGCTCTACGGCAGGCGCGCGCTGCTCGAGGCGATGCCGCCCTACCAGGGCGGCGGCGACATGATCCGCAGCGTGAGCTTCGCGCGCAGCACCTGGAACGACCTGCCCTACAAGTTCGAGGCCGGCACGCCGAACATCGCCGGCGCCATCGCGCTCGCGCAGGCCATCGACTACGTCGCGGCGCGCGGGCTCGACGAGATCGCGGCGCACGAGCAGGGGCTGCTCGAATATGCGACGCAGCGGGCCAGCGAAATGCCGGGCCTGCGCCTGATCGGCACGGCGCCGCGCAAGGCGGGCGTGCTGTCCTTCGTCCTCGACGGCGTGCACGCGCACGACGTCGGCACGATCCTCGACGGCGAAGGCGTAGCGGTGCGCACCGGGCACCATTGCGCGATGCCGGTGATGGACCGCTTCGGCGTGCCGGCCACCGTGCGCGCTTCGTTCGCCATGTACAACACGCGCGACGAGATCGACGCGCTGTTCACCGCGCTCGTCAAGGTCAGGGGGATCTTCGCCTGATGGCCGACCTGCGCGATCTCTACCAGGAGCTGATCATCGACCACGGCCGGCGGCCGCGCAATTTCGGTCCCCTGCCGCAAGCGAACCGCCGCGCCGACGGCTTCAATCCCCTGTGCGGCGACCGCCTGACCGTCTATCTGCGCATGGCCGGCGGCGTCATCGCGGACGCGCGCTTCGAAGGAATCGGCTGCGCCATCTCGACGGCGTCGGCGTCGCTGATGACCGAGGCGCTGAAAGGCAAGACCGTGGCCGAGGCCGAGGCGCTGTTCGCCGGCTTTCACGCGCTGGTCACCGGCGTCGCCCCGCCGGCCGTCGCCACGCTCGGCAAGCTGACCGCGCTCGCCGGCGTGCGCGAATTCCCGGCGCGCGTGAAGTGCGCGACGCTGGCCTGGCATACGCTCGAAGCCGCGCTGCACGAGGAAGCGCAGGCGGTTTCCACGGAGGAAACGCCATGAGCCTCGTCGATTGGCTGAAGGGCGGCGCCGAGGCCGGCCGCCGCGAAAAGCTGGAGGCCGCGGTGATCGCCGCGCTGCGCACCGTCTTCGATCCCGAGATCCCGGTCAACATCTACGACCTCGGGCTGATCTACGAGCTCGACGTCGCCTCGGACGGCAACGTCGCCATCAGCATGACGCTGACCGCGCCGGGCTGCCCGGTGGCGCAGACCTTTCCCGGCGTGGTGGCCGACGCGGTGCGGGCCGTGGAAGGCGTGAAGGAAGTCGACGTCGAGCTGGTATGGGAACCGCCGTGGTCGCGCGAGCGCATGAGCGAGGCGGCCCGGCTGCAGCTGGGATTGCTGTGATGGAATGGCTCGACATCGCCGCGGCAGCGGCGTTTCCGCCCGGAACGTACCGCACGCTGGAAGTGGCAGGCACGCCGGTGGCCGTGTTCAACGTCGGGGGCAGCTACTTCGCGATCGTCGACGTCTGCACGCACGAGGAGGAGACGCTTTCCAACGGCTTCCTCGAGGGCCTCGAGATCGTGTGCCCGCGCCACGGCGCGCACTTCTCGCTGGCCACCGGCGCGGCGCTGTCGCCGCCCGCCTACGAGCCCGTCGCGACTTTCCCGGTGCGCGTGGAAAACGGGATCGTGCAGCTCGGCACGGCCTAGTGCAAACCCATCGATCGACAGAGCGAGGAGCCTCACCATGGCGAAGTACGATACCGACTACGTTTCCGAATTCGGCCAGTTCATCAAGGAGTACCTCGACCGGCACCCGGAGGTCGTCGCCGATCAGTACCGCGGACGCGCGATCTGGTGGGACAAGCCCGCCGACTTCAAACAGATGGAGGAAGCGGCGAAGGACAGCGTACCGATCGCCGACGGCTACTACTACTTCGGCAATCCCTAGGCTAGCGCTTGTGCCGCGCGGTCGTCATGCCGCGCAAGGGCTTCGCGCCGGATGCCTTCGTCTTCGACGGCTTCGCCGCGGCTTTCGGAGATCTTCCCGCCGGCGACTTCTTCGCCGCGCCGACCTTCTTCAGCAGCGCCGCGGCCCTGGTCGCGTCCTCGGGCTTGGCAAAGCCGAACAGCGCGGAGAAGTTCGCTCCCACCACCTGCGCGAAGGCAATGCCGATGTCGATGCCGGCCGCCGCCAGGGCTTCCGACATTTGCTTGCCGAGGCCGGCGCGATTCTCGCCCGTCACCAGGAGCGACGGCATCGATGCCGCGGGTTCGAGGCCGGCGCCGCGCGCCGCCGCCATCGCCTTCCTGCCCTTGACCGGAAACACGCCGATCGACGCCAAGCCGTCGTCGCCCGGCATCGACGTGCCCATGACGACCTCGAGGTCGGTCCCGGCTTCGGCCAGCGGCTCGAGAATCTTGGCCAGCGCGCCGGCCTTGTTCTCGACGGTGACGTTCCAGAGTTCGATCTTCTTGACGGTAAGCGCCATCTCTCGCCCTCCCTGCCTGACGATTCACGAATCCTCGCCGCGCACGCCTTCCCGCCCTTGCCGCGGCGCCGCGGACCGCGCCCGCGCCGGCGCACGGCGGGCCTGCGCCAAGCCCAGACGCACGCGCAAGGAAAACGAATGGAGATCGAAGCCCGTGGCGCGCGCCTCGACATGCAGGCCGTTGCTGTTGTCGGCGAAGGCGTGGGTCGCGGCGCAGAAGCGCTCCAGCTCGGCCTCGTGCCCGTACCAGCTGGTCATCGAAAGATACATGGCGACCAGCGCGACGGCCTCGCCCTCCTCCTCGAACTTCACCTGCCAGGCGGCGGCATCGAAGGCGCGGCGCTGGTCGATGCAGAAGCCCACCAGCGAATCCATCAGGCGATCCATTGCGCGCATCCTCCTCCGTCGATCGTTGCCCGGCCGCCGCCCTCGCAGCGGCCGGAACGGCGGCCGTCAGGCCGCGCGCTTCGCCTTGCCGGCGGCGCTCTTGGCGGCGCTCGCGGCGCTTTCGGCCTGGCTCGCCGTGATGCGCTCGACCTCCTCGGTCGCGCGCATGCCGGCCTCGCAGGTCGACTGCGCGGCGTCGAAGACGAGCCGCATCGCCGAGATCATCGGCTCCGCGCCCTGCGGCGCCTGCTCGAGCCGCTGGCGCATGTCGCTCGTCAGCTGGAGCGCCTTCGACTGCGCCTCCTTGATCACGTCGATCTGGTTCTGATAGGCGGTGCTGTACAGGCCGCCCCAATACTTCGCCGCCTTCTCCATCTGCTTTGCCGCCTTCTCCATCTGGTCGTGCGCGAACTCGCGCTGTTCGCCCGGCGCGTTCGGGTCCATCCGGCGCGAGACCTCGGACGGGTCGGTGCGCAGCTTCTGCATCGCATCGATCTGGTAGGCCTGCAGGCGCCCCAGCCCGCCCAGGTAGACGTTGAGGACGTCGACCATCGACCGGAAGGCGGAAAAGTAGAAATCGGGAACGATCATATTGGATTGCAACATCTTGATCTCCAGGAAGGACGTGGGGGGATGGCGGGAATTGGCCGCAAAGTGAAGTCGCCTGCACTTCGGACGGAATACTAGGGGCCGGTGGGAAGCGGAAAAATGCCTGGAAGCGTGTATTTGCCATACCGGGAACCGGGTAAGCCGCCCGCCGGCCCGTGCAACTCTTCGCCGCCGCATCGGCTCCAATCGGCATTGCCCGTCGTCCCGCAGGAGGAAGCCATGCGCAACATCGCGGCCGTTTTGGGCGACGAAGCCCCGTCGCTGCTCGAGCACGTCTGTCGCGGCATCCCGAAAGAGACTCTTCATCTGCCGGGTCCCGATTTCGTCGAGCGCGTGGCGCTGGATTCCGACCGCAAACCCGGCGTGCTGCGCAACCTGGCGGCCCTGTACGGGCACGGCCGGCTCGCCGGCACCGGCTACCTGGCGATCCTTCCCGTCGACCAGGGTATCGAGCATTCCGCCGCGGCCTCGTTCGCGCCGAATCCCATCTACTTCGATCCCGAGAACATCGTGCGGCTCGCCATCGAGGGCGGCTGCAACGCGGTGGCCTCGACGCTCGGCGTGCTGGGCGCGGTGGCGCGCCGCTACGCCCATCGCATCCCGTTCATCGTCAAGTTCAACCACAACGAGCTGCTGTCGTACCCGAACAGCTACGACCAGACGCTGTTCGCCGACGTCGAGCAGGCCTTCGAGATGGGTGCGGCCGCCGTCGGCGCAACGGTGTATTTCGGCGCGGCGGAATCGCGGCGGCAGCTGTGGGAGGTGTCGCAGATGTTCAAGCGTGCGCACGAACTCGGCATGGCGACCGTGCTGTGGTGCTATCTGCGCAACGCCGCATTCAAGCACGAAGGGGTCGACTACGCCGTCTCGGCCGATCTCACGGGACAGGCCAACCATCTCGGCGTCACCATCGAGGCCGACATCATCAAGCAGAAGATGGCCGAGAACAACGGCGGCTTCACCGCCATCGGCTTCGGCAAGACGCATGCGCGCGTCTATTCCGAGCTGGCCACCGATCATCCGATCGACCTGGTGCGCTACCAGGTGGCGAACTGCTACATGGGACGCGCCGGCCTCATCAACTCCGGCGGCGAGTCGACCGGCGAAGGCGACTTCCAGCAGGCGGTGCGCACGGCGGTGATCAACAAGCGCGCCGGCGGCATGGGCTTGATCACCGGGCGCAAGGCCTTCCAGAAGCCGATGGCCGAAGGCGTGGCGCTGCTTCACGCGATCCAGGACGTCTATCTTTCCGACGCCGTCACCGTCGCCTGAGCCGGCCGCGGCGCGTCGCGCCCGCCCTGCCGAAAACCAGTATCCAATATAGATGGCAGCCGGTATTTCCGGCCGCCGCAGCGCTTTCTATGATCATCGCCGAAGCAACGCGCGCAGGCCATTTTTCCACCAAGGCCTGCCGCCAGTACTGGAGATGATTGATGAGCATGAAAGCAACTCACGAAGTCGTCCGGGTCGTGCAGCCGGCGTTCCTGGTCAATTCCGCAATGATGGCGTGCCGCTACGAGACGGCTGACGGGCAGCGGCTGGAACCGGGGTACTACTTCGCCCTTTGGCCAACGCGCGTCTATGCCAAGGTCTATGACCGCGAGGTCCGCTACTTCGGCCCTTTCGACACCGAGCACGAAGCCAAGCTGCTGCAGGGCTGGGCCGCGTATCTGGGCATCGTCGCGCCCACCCCGGCGGCGAACGAGGCCCGGCGCGCCGGCGCCACGCTGACGCCCGCCGTGACCAGCGCCTACATCGCGCTGCTCAACGCGCTGCACAGCGACGCGCGCCTGGCGCGCTGCGTCGCGCGGCGCGCCTGAGCGGCATCCGCACGACGACGAATGGAGAAACGCATGGCGACGAAGATACAGGTGATCTTCTACAGTTCCTACGGCCACATCTTCCGCATGGCCGAGGCCATCGCCGCCGGCGCCCGCGAGGTCGCGGACACCGAGGTGAGCGTCTGGCAGGTGCCCGAACTGGTGCCGGACCACGTGCTCGAGAAGAGCGGCTCGAAGGCCGCGCGCGCGCAGTTCGCGCATGTCCCGACCGCCGGCGTCGACCAGCTTGCCGAGGCGGACGGCATCATCTTCGGCACGCCGACGCGCTTCGGCAACATGTGCGCGCAGATGCGCAACTTCCTCGACCAGACCGGCGGCCTCTGGATGCGCGGCAGCCTGATCGGCAAGGTCGGCAGCGTGTTCGCCAGCACGGCGACGCAGCACGGCGGCCAGGAATCGACCCTCCTGAGCTTCCACACCACGCTGCTGCACCAGGGCATGGTGATCGTCGGCGTGCCCTACTCGGAACAGCGCCAGATGACGCTGGAGGAAATCAGCGGCGGCAGCCCCTACGGCGCCTCCACCATGGCGGGCAGCGACGGCTCGCGGCTGCCGAGCGAGAACGAGCTGGCGATCGCGCGCTTCCAGGGCCGCCACGTCGCGGAGATCGCCGGCAGGCTCAAGGCGCGCTGAAGCCGCCGCCGCGCCGTGTCGCCCCAGCCGCGGCAGTGACTACGTGGTGCCCGACGAGGCGATGGTCATGTGCACGCGCTTGTGCACCCTCATGTAGCGCACGTTCGTGCTGCGGCCGCGGTGCGCCGCCGGCGAATCGAGCATCGCCATCGACGTCTCGCCCGAGACGAAGCTGCGGATCTTCATGGCGTCGAGGAATCGCGCGGCGCCGGCCTTGGCGTTGAGCAGCACCAGCGTGACGGTGCGTCCGGCTTCCTGCAGGCGCATCAGCAGGCAGCGGCCGGCGGCGTTCGTCGTGCCCGTCTTGGACAGCAGGATGTTGTCCCAGCCGGGCTTGCCGACCAGGCGGTTGGTATTGTGGAATTCGACCGGGCGGCTGTTCACGTCGACGACGTCGCCGCTGTCCGTGGTGATGCGGGCGATGTCGGGATACTGCGCGGCCGCCTGCGCCATCTTGACGAGATCGGCCGGCGTCGAGCGGTTGTTCGACGACAGCCCGGTCGGCTCCTCGATGTGGGTATGCGTCATTCCCAGCGCCTGCTCCTTGGCCTCGACCGCGGCGAGGAAGGCGTCCATGCCGCCCGGATAGGCGCGCGCCAGCGACTCGGCCGCGCGGTTGTCGGACGACATCAGCGCGAGCTGCATCACCGTGCGCCGCGGCAGCGTCATGCCGAGCGGCAGCTTCGAATGGCTGCGCATGCGGGAAGCGAGTTCCGGATTCTCGATGGCGATCGGCTCTTCCATGTCGGGGTTGGCGTCGAGCACCACCATGGCGGTCATGAGCTTGGTCAGCGAGGCGATCGGCACGGTGACGTCGGCGTTGCGCTGGTAGAGCACCTGGCCGCTGTCCTCCTCGACCACCAGGACGTGCTTGGAAAGCAGCGGCGCCGCCGATGCCGAGGCCATGTACCCCATTAGCACGGCGACCAAGATTTTTTTCGTTGGCATGACCACTCCCCGGCGAGGATTTGGAACTAGGGGGAGCATGTCAATTTCCCTGCTGCGCCACCACTGTCTCTCGACCCCGACAAACTAGTCCGATTGGATTATTCGACTATTCCCACTCGATCGTCGCGGGCGGCTTGCCCGAGATGTCGAACACCACGCGGTTGATGCCGCGCACTTCGTTGATGATGCGGTTGGAAACCTTGCCCAGCAGCTCGTAGGGCAGCGGCGCCCAGCGCGCCGTCATGAAATCCTGCGTCTCGACGGCGCGCAGCGCGACGACGTACTCGTAGGTGCGGCCGTCGCCCATGACGCCGACCGACTTCACCGGCAGGAACACGGCGAAGGCCTGGCTGGTCTTGTCGTACCAATCGGCCGCGCGCAACTCGTCGATGAAGATGGCGTCGGCGCGGCGCAAGAGATCCGCGTATTCCTTCTTCACCTCGCCGAGGATGCGCACGCCGAGGCCCGGGCCCGGGAACGGATGGCGGTAGACCATCTCGTGCGGCAGGCCCAGCGCGATGCCCAGCTCGCGCACCTCGTCCTTGAACAGCTCGCGCAGCGGCTCGAGCAGCTTGAGGTGCAGCGTCTCGGGCAGGCCGCCGACGTTGTGGTGGCTCTTGATGGTGTGCGCCTTCTTGGTCTTGGCGCCGGCCGATTCGATCACGTCGGGATAGATGGTGCCCTGGGCGAGCCATTTGGCCTGCGGCAATCTCTTGGCTTCCGCCTGGAACACCTCGACGAACTCGCGGCCGATGATCTTGCGCT
>DAIDAU010000341.1 GCA_027310465.1 Rhodocyclaceae bacterium | reverse complement strand
CGTCGAGCTCGATCGGCAGGGCGCCGGCATCTTCCATCGTGTTGTAGAAGATCGGCGCGATCTTGCTGCCGAGGCAGACGCCGCCGAAGCGCTTGTTCGGCACGAAGGGGATGTCTTCGCCGGTGAACCACAGCACCGAGTTGGTGGCCGACTTGCGCGAGGAGCCGGTGCCGACGACGTCGCCGACATAGGCGACGAGGTTGCCCTTGGCCGTGAGCGCTTCGAGCTGCTTGATCGGGCCGCGTTCGCCGGCCTTGTCGGCGTCGATGCCGGGGCGCGGGTTCTTCAGCATCGCCAGCGCGTGCAGCGGAATGTCGGGGCGGCTCCAGGCGTCGGGCGCCGGGGAGAGGTCGTCGGTATTGGTCTCGCCGGTGACCTTGAAGATCGTGACGGTCAGCGACTTCGGCACTTCGGGGCGCGAGGTGAACCACTCGGCTTCGGCCCACGATTGCATCACGGCCTTGGCGTTGGCGTTACCGGCCTTGGCCTTCTCCGCCACGTCGTGGAAGTAGTCGAACATCAGCAGCGTGCCCTTGAGGCCGTTCGCCGCGATGGTGCCGACGGCCGCGTCGGCGAGCAGGTCGATCAGCGGCTTGACGTTGTAGCCGCCGAGCATGGTGCCCAGCAGTTCGGTCGCCTTCTCGCGCGACACCAGCGCGCATTTCTCCTCGTCCTTGGCGACGGCGGCGAGAAACTTCGCCTTCACTTCCGCGGCGTCATCGACGCCGGCGGGAACACGGTAGGTGAGGAGTTCAACGAGGAAATTCTCTTCGCCCTTGGGCGGATTCTTCAGCAGACCGACGAGATCCTGCGTCTGTTGCTTCGACAGCGGCAGGGGAGGGATGCCGAGGGCAGCGCGCTCGGCGACGTGGGCACGGTAGGCTTCCAGCATGGGGTGTCCTTGTTGCGTTGGGTCAGGCGTTGAAAAGACGTTGGCGGGCTTCTGCGGCGATCTCCATGCCCGTAGCGCGGGCGCGGCACAGCAGTTCCCAGTAGTAGCGATAGGAGGCGCGATCGTGCAGCTTGCCGTCAAACTGGATCGGGCCCCAATCGGCATCTTGCGCGGCGAGCAGGATGGCGGCGGCGTCGTTCACGGCGCTGAAGTCCGGACGCATCGCTTCGACGATCGGCTCGATCTGCGCCGGGTGGATGCTCCACATGCGCAGATAGCCGAATTCCTGGCGCGCGCGGCGCGCGTCCTCGCGCACCACGGCGGCGTCGCGGATTTCGGTGGTCACGTTGTGCGACGGCACCACGCCGTTGCCAAGCGCAGCCGCCGCGATTTCGCACTTGGCGCGCGCGACCAGCGGATGCTCGAACTGTCCCGGCGAGCGCATGGCGCTGTCGGGAATGGCGCCGTGGTGGCTGCTGACGAAATCCATCAGGCCGAAGTCGAGCGACTCGACGCCGGGCAGCGCGGCGATCTGCCACGCTTCACGCAGCGCGCGAGGCGTCTCGATGAGCACATGCACGGGAATCTCGCGTTCGACGTTCGCATTCTTGCGCAGGTCGTTGAGGGCGGTGATCTGCTCGAGCGCATCGTCGGCGCAATCGACCTTCGGCAGCACCACGTAGGCGAGGCGGCTGCCCGCCTTGCCGACCAGCGTCGCGAGCTCCGCGCGCCAAGCCGAGTGAGTGACGTCGTGGATGCGGGCGCCGACGCGGCCGAACCGGTTCTCGCCGCTCATGACGAGCGCGGCGATCATCTGCGCGTGCTCGCTTTCGCGGCCGGCCGGGGCGCCGTCTTCGCAGTCGGCGGTGACGTCGAAGATCGGCCCCAGTTCGGCCTGGATCTGCAGCGCCTTGCGGATGAGCTTTTCGCTGCCGGCGTAGTGCTCGCAGGCGGCGAGCGCCGGGAAAGGCTTCCCGGCGCCCTGGTAGAGCGCTTGGGCGGGGTGGAGACGGGAGCCGCTCACTCTGTCCGCCCCTCGATGATCAGCCGATCAGGTCCTTGACGCCGTCGCGCTCTTCGGTGAGTTCCTTGAGCGTGGCGTTCATCTTTTCGCGCGAGAATGCGTCGATCTCGAGGCCCTTGACCACTTCCCACCTGCCGTTGGCGCAGGTGCAGGGCATGCCGTAGATCATGCCTTCCGGGATGCCGTAGGAGCCGTCGGAGACGACGCCCATGGTGACCCATGCGCCGTTGGTGCCGAGGTTCCAGTCGCGCATGTGGCCGATGGCGGCGTTGGCGGCGGAAGCGGCGGAGGAGAGGCCGCGCGCCTCGATGATGGCGGCGCCGCGCTTGCCGACCTTCGGGATGTATTCGTTCTTGTACCAGGCTTCGTCGTTGACGAGCGCCGGGGCGGCCTTGCCGCCGACGGTGGCGAAGCGGATGTCGGGATACATCGTCGGCGAGTGGTTGCCCCACACGACCATGTTCTTGATGTCGGTGACGGCGGCCTTGGTTCGCGCGGCGAGTTGCGACACGGCGCGGTTGTGGTCGAGTCGCATCATCGAGGTGAAGGCCGTCTTCGGCAGGCTCTTCGCGGTGTTCATGGTGATCAGCGCGTTGGTGTTGGCCGGGTTGCCGACGACGATCAGCTTGAGGTCGCGGGCTGCGACTTCGTCGATGGCCTTGCCCTGCTCGATGAATATCTTGGCGTTCTCGAGCAGCAGGTCCTTGCGCTCCATGCCGGGGCCGCGCGGCTTGGCGCCGACCAGCAGCGCCTGCTGGGCGTCCTTGAAGGCGACCTTGGGATCCGCGGTGCCGATCATGTCGGCGAGCAGCGGGAAGGCGCAGTCTTCGAGTTCCATCATGACGCCCTTGAGCGCCTGCTGGGCCTTTTCCATCGGCAGCTCGAGCATCTGCAGGATGACCGGCTGGTCCTTGCCCAGCATTTCTCCGCTGGCAATGCGGAACAGCAGCGCGTAACCGATTTGTCCGGCGGCACCGGTCACGGCGACTCGAACGGGGGCTTTGGCCATCATGGACTCCTTTTAATGGGTTTTTGGGTGAATCGGACTAGGAAGGCGGCAGGGATGGGCGAATCGCCCTCCGAGCGCCACCTAGCGGGCTGCGCAATCCTATTCGCCTTTCGGATAGTCTGTCAATATTGATCATACATCATATATAAGACATAAGACACCGTATAGACGACAAGGAAAATTTATGCTTGAATTCGCCCTCATGGCGCAACAGTCCACGAAAGATTCCCCGACGTTCAGCCCGCTGTACCGGCAGATCAAGGGCTTCATCCTCCAAGCCCTCGAGGCCGGCGAATGGCGACCCGGCGAGGCGATCCCCTCGGAAATGGATCTGGCCGCCCGCTTCAACGTCAGCCAGGGCACGGTCCGCAAGGCCATCGACGAGATGGCGGCCGAGAACCTGCTGCTGCGCCGCCAGGGGAAGGGAACCTTCGTCGCGTCGCATGCCGATCCCCGCGCCTTCTTCCGCTTCCTTCGCCTGATTCCGCTCAAGGGCGACATCGATCAATCGAAGAGCGTGCCGCTCGAGTGCTGGCGCGCCAAGGCGGGACAGGAAGCCGCGCGCACGCTGGGCATCAAGCTCGGCGACCCGATCATCATCGTGCGCCGCGTGCTCCAGTTCGGCGGCAAGCCCGTCGTCGTCGACGAGATATACCTTCCCGGTGAAATCTTCGCCGGCCTCACGCTGGAGGTTCTCAAGGATTACCAGGGCAGCCTCTACAGTCTTTTCGAGAGCCGCTTCGGCGTCCGCATGGTGAGAGCCGAGGAACGCATCCGGGCGGTGGCGGCGGATCGCGCGACGGCCGAGCTGTTGCGCATTGCGGAAACCAGTCCGCTGCTTTCGGTCGAACGGGTCAGCTATACGTACGGCAACAAGCCGGTGGAGTGGCGCCGCGGACTGTACTCGACTGCCGATCATTGCTATTTCAACGAGTTGGGCTGAGGAGAAGCGTAGGTTTTACAATTATAACTTTTGCTGGAGTGCTAAGCGGCGTTTATGGTTCCATCATGCGCCGCACCAAACGGAGTGGATCCCATGACTGAGTTGACCAAGCAAAGACCGAAATTCCTGAACCTGTTGGAGATCAAACAGCCGTTGCCGGCTATCGTCTCGATCCTGCATCGCGTCAGCGGGGCCGGCCTCTTCCTGATGCTGCCGCTGTTGATTTGGCTGTTGCAGCTTTCCCTTGGTTCCGCGGAGAGCTTCGACACCCTCAAGGCGGTTGCCGCCAACCCGCTCGTCAAGCTGATTCTCCTGGGCCTGCTCTGGGCGTTTCTCCACCACTTCTGCATGGGTATCCGGATCCTGCTGATCGACGTGCATGTCGGCGTCGAAAAAGCGCAGGCGCGTGCGTCGGCCAAGGTCGTACTGGCCGTCAGCCTCGCCCTGACGGCGATCCTCGGCCTGAAGCTTCTGGGAGCCTACTGATGAACCGCATCGTTGTCGGAGCCCACTACGGCTTGAAGGACTGGCTGGCGCAGCGCATCACCGCGCTCGTCATGGCGGCCTACACCCTGTTCATTGCCGTCGCCCTGCCGATGGCCGACGGCTACGAGGGCTGGCGTGCGCTGATGTCGCACGGTTTCGTCCGCTTCGCCACCTTCCTCTTCATCGTCAGCCTGGCCTATCACGCCTGGGTCGGCGTGCGCGACATCTGGATGGACTACGTCAAGCCCGTCTCGGTGCGCCTGACGCTGCATGTGCTGACCTTCCTCGCGCTGCTCGGCTACACCGGCTGGGCTGTTCAGATCATTTGGAGGCTCTGACGTGAAATACACCGTTCGCAAATTCGACGCCGTGATCGTCGGCGCCGGCGGCGCCGGTCTGCGCGCCGCGATTCAATTGTCCGAAGCCGGCCTCAAGACGGCCGTGCTGTCCAAGGTCTTCCCGACCCGCTCGCACACCGTGGCTGCACAGGGAGGCGTCGCCGCATCGCTCGGCAACTCCGAGGAGGATCACTGGCACTGGCACATGTACGACACCGTCAAGGGCTCCGATTGGCTCGGCGACCAGGACTCGATCGAGTTCATGTGCCGCAAGGCCAACGAGGTCGTCGTCGAGCTCGAGCACTACGGCATGCCGTTCGACCGCACCGACGCCGGCAAGATCTACCAGCGCCCGTTCGGCGGCCACATGTCGAACTTCGGCGAGAAGCCCGTGCGCCGTTCCTGCGCCGCGGCCGACCGCACCGGCCACGCGATGCTGCACGCGATGTACCAGCGCAACGTCAAGGCCAACACGCAGTTCTTCGTCGAATGGCAGGCGCTCGACCTGATCCGCGACGAGGAGGGCGAAGTCCTCGGCGTCACGGCCATGGACATGGAGACCGGCGAGATCGTCGTGTTCCACGCCAAGGCGACGATCTTCGCCACCGGCGGTGCCGGCCGCATCTTCTACAGCTCGACCAACGCCTTCATCAACACCGGCGACGGCCTCGGCATGGCGGCGCGCGCCGGCATCCCGCTCGAAGACATGGAGTTTTGGCAGTTCCACCCGACGGGCGTCGCGGGCGCCGGCGTGCTGATCACCGAAGGCGTGCGCGGCGAGGGCGGCATCCTGCGCAACGCGCAAGGCGAGCGCTTCATGGAACGCTACGCGCCCAACGCCAAGGATCTGGCTTCGCGCGACGTCGTCTCGCGCGCCATGGTCACCGAGATCAACGAAGGCCGCGGCTGCGGTCCGCACAAGGACTTCGTGCAGCTCGACATCACGCACCTGCCGCCCGAGACCATCATGAAGCGCCTGCCCGGCATTCACGAGATCGCTCTGCAGTTCGCCGGCGTCGATGCGCTGAAGGAGCCGATCCCGGTCGTGCCGACGGCGCACTACCAGATGGGCGGTATTCCGACCAACTATCACGGCCAGGTCGTCGAGCCGCGCGGCAGCAGCCAGAACGTCATCGTGCCGGGCTTCTACGCCGCCGGCGAATGCGCCTGCGCCTCGGTGCACGGCGCCAACCGACTCGGCACCAACTCGCTGCTCGACCTGCTGGTGTTCGGCAAGTCGGCCGGCGAGACGGCCGTCGAGGAGCTCAGGAAGTCGCCCAAGGCGCACAAGGCGCTGCACCAGGAGTCGATCGACAGGACGCTGGCGCGCCTCGACCGCCTGAACAACCAGAAGGACGGCGCCAGCGTGCATGAGACGCAGTTGACCCTGCGGCGCACCATGCAGAACCACTGCGGCGTGTTCCGCTTCGCAGACAAGCTCAAGGACGGCGTGCAGAAGATCCTCGAGGTGCAGAAGGACGTCCTGCGCGCCGAGATCAAGGACAAGTCGCAGGTGTTCAACACGGCGCGCATCGAGGCGCTCGAGCTCGA
>DAIDAU010000339.1 GCA_027310465.1 Rhodocyclaceae bacterium | reverse complement strand
CCGTGGGCTGGAGGCGGGCCTGGGCCGTCTCGTCGCGGGCCGCGGATTCGACCGAGGTCATGACGTCGAGCGTGACGCCGAAGCGGTGCGCCAGCGCGACGGCGATTGCGGTCGGGGCGCGCGAGAACTCGCTGCCGTCGGTGGCGAGCATCAGGCGCTGGCGGCGGAAGCCGTCGGGCAGCATCTTGCCGTGGCATTCCTTGAAGACGCGCGCCTTGCAGCGCGTGCAGACGTTGGGGTCGAGCGTCCAGTAGAGCGCGCCGACGGCGTTGCTCATCGCCGGGAAGAAGGCGCCTTCGCCGATATCCTTGACGTAGTCGCCCTGCTTGAGCAGCCCGTAGACGTTGGGGTCGAGGCGGTAGAAGTAGAGCCCGCCGCCGATGCGGCGGCGCCGGCGCGCCTCCTGCGCCAGCACCTCGGCGCCGGCGACGTCGATGTAGGTGAGTCCCGCCGCCGCGACCAGCACCGACTTTTGCAGCGGGTTGTCCTCGTCGATCTGCTGCAGCGCCTGCTGCACATAGCTGGCGGCGCCGAAGTAGAGGTTGCCGTTGATGCGCACGATCCGCAGCTGCGGGCACTCGGGGCGGCCCGCGGCGCGCACGAAGTGGTAGGCGCCTTCCTGGTCGGCCGGCACCACCGGGATGATCTCGGGGCGCGACGAGCGGTAGAGGAACATCACCAGCGACAGGAACACGCCGACGAAGATGCCCATCTCGAGGTTGAACAGCGTGCCCACCAGCGTCGCGGCAAGGATCGCCGACTCGGCCTTGCTGGTGCGCCAGATCGAATGCATGTGGTGGAAGTCGATCAGGCCCCAGGCGACGAGGAACAGGATGCCGGCCATCGCCGCGGTCGGCAGGTAGGCCGCGAGCGGCGCCACCAGCAGCAGCACGATGACGAGGAAGGCCGAGGCGAGGATCGAGGCCAGCGGCGTCTTGGCGCCCGCCTCGTAATTGACGCCGCTGCGGTTGAACGAGCCCGACGAGGCGTAGGAGGAGAAGAAGGCGCCGACGATGTTGGAGAGGCCCTGGCCGATGAACTCCTGGTTGCCGTCGATGCGCTGCTCGGAGCGCACGGCGATGGCGCGCGCGATCGAGACCGCCTCGGTGAGCGCCAGCATGGTGATCACCAGCGCCGGCGCGAAGGCCTGGCGCAGCGTGTCGAACGAGAAGTCGGGCGCCGACAGCGGCGGCAGCGTGGCGGGCAGGGCGCCGACGGTCCTGATGCCGGTGGCCTCCTGGCCCAGCGCCGCGTTGACGACGGCGGCGACGACGCTGCCGACGACCATCGCGGCGATCATGTAGGGCATGCGCTTCCAGTAGCGCCGCGTGAGGATGCCGGCGGCCAGCGTGATGCCGCTCACGCCGAGCACGTAGGGATTGCTGTCGGAGAGCTGCAGCCCGAGCTGGCGGATGATCTCGTAGAACGGCGTGCCGCGGGCGATCGGGATGCCGAAGAAGTTCTTCACCTGGCTCGCGGCGATGAGGATCGCAGCGCCGGCGGTGAAGCCGATCACCACCGAGTGCGAGATGAAGTTCACCAGCGCGCCCATGCGCGCCAGCCCGAGGAGCGTCTGGAACACGCCGACCAGGAAGGTCAGCGTCAGCACCAGGCTGATGTATTGCGGCGAGCCCGGATCGGCGGTGTGCGAAAGGGCGGCGAACACGGCGATCGAGATCGCGGTGGTCGGGCCGGACACCAGGTGCCACGACGAGCCCCACAGCGCGCCGATCACCGCCGGCATCATCGCGGCGTAGAGGCCGTACTGCGGCGGCAGCCCGGCGATGGTGGCGAAGGCGACGCCCTGCGGCAGGACGATCAGCGCGCCGGTGACGCCGGCGAGGGCGTCCTCGCGGAAGGTCTGGCGGTTGATCTTCGGCCACCAGAGCAGGAACGGGAAGAGCTTCGTGGCGAGCCCGTGCTTCATCTTCATTTCGGGGACCAGTGCGTCTGCGTTAGCAAGATTCATGAAAGCTAGCAATATTAGCAGGACTTAATATTTATAAGAAGCCCGTGGCACGGGCTTCATCAGGGGGGAATATGAGGCGAGCTTAGACCTTGCGCCGTCAATGCGGCGTCAAGTTATGGTCAATCTCGCGTCAAGCGGCGTAGTGGAGTGTTGCCACCGTGCCGCCGTGAGTTGCACTTTGCAACTCTATGCGCCATCCCTGGCGGTCGCAGATGCGCCGGACCAGCGCCAGGCCGATGCCGGCGCCCTCGCTCGCCGCGCCGCGGTAGCCGCGCTCGAAGACGCGTGCACGGTCGGCCTCGGCGATGCCGCAGCCGGTGTCCCTGACGACGAGGCGGTCGGCGGCGAGGTGCAGCAGCACCTTGCCGCCCTCAGTGTGCGCG
>DAIDAU010000504.1 GCA_027310465.1 Rhodocyclaceae bacterium | reverse complement strand
GGTGCAAGTGCCAGTCGTCGGGACGGATCAGGGTGAGCGTCTGCATGGCGGCGATTCTATCCGCCCTTCAATTCCAGCGCCCGCGCATAGAGCTCGTTCTTCGGCGCGCCGGTGATCGCCGCGGCGAGCTTCGCCGCCTGCTTGACCGGCAGCTCGGCGAGCAGCGTCGCGAGCACGCGCTCGGCCTCGCGGTCGAGTCCCGTGCGCGGCGGCGGACCGGAGACGACCAGCACGAATTCGCCGCGGCGGCGGTTCGCGTCGGCCGCCAGCCAAGCCGGTCCGGCGGACAGCGGCATGGCTTCGATCTCTTCGAACAGCTTGGTGATCTCGCGCGCCACCACCAGCGTGCGCTGCGGTTCCAGCACCGCCGCGAGGTCGGCGACGGTTTCCTCGATGCGGTGCGGCGCCTCGTAGAACACCAGCGCCGCAGGGATCGAAGAAAGCTTCTCGATCTCCGCGCGGCGCGCGGCCGCCTTGGTCGGCAGGAAGCCGGCGAACATGAAGCGCGCATCGGGCAGCCCGGCGACGGACAGCGCGGCGATGGCCGCGCTCGGCCCGGGCAGCGGCACCGCCCGGAATCCGGCGGCGCGCACCGCGGCGACGGCGCGCGCGCCCGGATCGGAAATGCCGGGAGTGCCGGCGTCCGACACCAGCGCGACGCGCTTGCCTTCCCGCAGCAGCGCCACGATCTTCTCGGCGGCCTGGTTCTCGTTGTGCTGATGCACGGCGAGCAGTGTCGCGCGGACGCCGTGCCGCTCGCACAGCTGCCGCGTATGCCGCGTGTCCTCGCAGGCGATCACGTCGGCATGCCGCAGCGCGTCGAGCGCGCGCAGGGTGATGTCGTCGAGATTGCCCAGCGGCGTCGCCACCACCTGCAATGCCATTGTCGTATCATGTGCTTCCATACTGTGCGCATTCTTGCAGCCCCATGACATCGAAGCAAGCGATCGGTGCGGCCGGCGAAAGCCGCGCCGCCGAGTTCCTGGCAACGCGCGGCCTGCGCGTCATCGAGCGCAACTTCCGCGTGCGCGGCGGCGAGCTCGATCTGGTCTGCCGCGACGGCGGCGTCGTGGTCTTCGTCGAAGTGCGCCTGCGGGCGAGCACGGCCTACGGCGGCGCCGCCGCCAGCATCACCGCTGCCAAGCAGGCGCGGCTCATCCTGGCGGCGCGGCACTGGCTGGCGCGGCACGGCGAACGGCCCTGCCGCTTCGACTGCGTGCTGATCCAGGACGGCAAAGTGGAATGGCTCCGGGATGCGTTCCGTCCTGCTTAGCCTGATCCTGGCGGCCTGCGCCGCCGCCGCGCGCGGCGAGTCGATCAGGATTTTGGTGCAAAGCTCGCCGCTCGCCGGCTTCCAGTATTATGCGGGCGAGTCGCTTTGGCGCAAGATGCGCGAAGGCGACAAGCTTGACCTCGTCCGCGAACCGGACAACGCGCACGACGCCCATGCCGTGCGCGTCGAATGGCGCGGCGTCAAGCTCGGCTATCTGCCGCGCGCCGAAAACCGCTCCGTCGCCGCCGAAATGGACCGCGGCGCCAACGTGGCGGCCCGCATCGCGCGGCTGACGGCCGACCGGAACCCGTGGCGCCGTTTGCTGATCGAAGTATTTGTCGTCATTTAGGCGGCCAATTCAGGTCTTCGACGCGGCGCCGCGACGACTAAAGTCGCATCATTGCCGAAACTGCCACCATGAGCATCGAAGACCGCATCCGCGACCAGTTCGCGTCCAGCATCCAGACCAAGCAGGCCGCCGTCGCCGCGATGGCCGGCCATATCGCCACGGCCGTCCGCGTCATGGTCGATTGCCTCAAGGCCGGCGGCAAGATCATGGCCTGCGGCAACGGCGGATCCGCCGCCGATTCGCAGCACTTCGCCGCCGAGCTGCTCAACCGATTCGAGCGCGAGCGCGAGCCGCTCGCCGCCATCGCGCTGACCACCGACACGTCGACCCTCACCTCGATCGGCAACGACTACCGCTTCGAGGACGTCTTCGCCAAGCAGGTGAAGGGGCTCGGCCGCCGCGGCGACGTGCTGCTGGCGATCTCGACGTCGGGCAACTCGCCCAACGTGCTGGAAGCCATCGCCGCCGCGCATGCGCGCGGCATCCACGTCATCGCCTTGACCGGCAAGGGCGGCGGCAAGATCGCCGGCTGTCTCGCGCCGACCGATATCCACCTGTGCGTACCGGCCGCGCAGACGGCGCGCATCCAGGAGGTCCACCTCCTGACGCTGCACTGCCTGTGCGACGGCATCGATACGCTGCTGCTCGGAGAAAACCCATGACCATCCGCAACCGCTTCACCACCGCCGTCCTGCTCGCCGCCGCCTGCGCCGGCCTCTCGGCGACGCTGACCGGCTGCGTGCCGGTCGCTGCGGTGGGCGTCGGCGCCGGCGCCCTGGTCTTCGCCGACCGCCGTCCGACCGAGACCTACATCGCCGACGAAGCGATCGAGACGCGCGCCGCCAACCGCATCAGCGAGAAGTACGGCGACCGCGTGCACGTCAACGTCACCAGCTTCGACCGCGCCGTGCTGCTGACCGGCGAAGTGCCTAACGAGGCGACGCGGACCGAGATCGAAGGGATCATCGGCAGCGTGCCCAACGTCAAGGCGCTCACCGACGAGCTGATCGTCGCCGGTCCGAGTTCCTTCGGCGCGCGCAGCAACGACGGCTACATCACCTCGAAGGTCAAGGCGCGCTTCGTCGACGCCAACAAGTTCGCGGCCAACCACGTCAAGGTCGTCACCGAAGGCGGCACCGTCTATCTGCTCGGCCTCGTCACCCAGCGCGAAGCCGACGACGCCGTCGAGATCGCACGCACCACCGGCGGCGTGCAGAAGGTCGTGCGCGTCTTCGAGATCGTCTCCAACGCCGAGGCCGGGCGCCTCGATGCGCGCTCCGCGCAGCAGAACCCGGATGCCGGCAAGGCCGCCGGCAAGTAGCCTCCGCGCATGAGCTATGCCGCGCCGGCCTTCGAGGCCAAGCTCTGCGAGCCGGCCGACCTGGCGCGGCGCGTGGCATCGCTGCCGCGCCCGCTGGTATTCACCAACGGCTGCTTCGACATCCTGCATCGCGGCCACGTCACCTACCTGGCGCAGGCGCGCGCGCTCGGCGCCAGCCTGGTGGTCGCCGCCAACAGCGACGCTTCGGTGAAGCGCCTCGGCAAGGGCGACGACCGCCCGATCAACCGCCTTGCCGATCGCATGGCGGTGCTCGCGGCGCTCGAGTGCGCCTCGCTCGTCACCTGGTTCGACGAGGACACCCCCCTGCGGCGCATCCTCGATGTCCGGCCCGACGTGCTCGTCAAAGGCGGCGACTGGCCGGTCGAGAAGATCGTCGGCTATGGCGAGGTCACGGGCTGGGGCGGCACGGTGCACTCCATTCCCTTCCTTCACGACCGCTCCACCACGGCGCTCGTCGATAAGATCAAGCGCCTCTGAAGGCCGCCGCAAGCGGCCTTGGCGCCGCTTAAGCTTTTTTTAATTTGCTCCCGCTACGATGCGAATCGTCCCTGGGTACGCCTATCGGCCGAAGCCCAGCACTTCTTACCGGGAGTCCTTATGCAACGCATCCTCGTTTCCTTCCTGACCCTCGCGGTCACGCTGCCTGCGTTCGCCGAAGCGCCGCAGCAGATGCTCGCGAGCTACGCCGCCGAAGCGTCGCGCGACCAGCGCGGATTCGCGCCCTCGGCCGAACGCGGCCGCCAGTTCTACCTCGAAAAGCGCGGCGCCGCCGAGAAGATGCCGAACTGCGCCACCTGCCACACCGAAGATCCGGCCGCGCCGGGCAAGCACGTCATCACCGGCAAGTCGATCGAGCCGCTCGCCCCCGTCGCCGGCTCCGCCCGCTTCGGCGACGGCGCGAAGACCGAGAAATGGTTCCGCCGCAACTGCAAGGAAGTGGTCGGACGCGAATGCAGCGCGGCCGAGAAGGCCGACCTCCTGCGCTACCTGCTGACGAAGGCGGGTGCCTGACATCGTGAGGAACATCATGGAAAAGATACTGGTCTGGGATGCGCCGACGCGCCTCGGCCATTGGCTGCTGGCGATCGCCTTTGGGCTGGCCTGGCTCACGTCCGAGGGCGAGACTTGGAAGGACGTGCACGTCGCCGCGGGCACGCTGATGTTCGGCGTCGTCATGTTCCGCATCGTCTGGGGCCTGATCGGCAGCCGGCATGCGCGCTTCGCCAGCTTCACCTTCGGCCCGGCCGCCGCGCTGCGCTATCTGCTCGGCCTGGCGCGCGGCAAGGCTGCGCACTTCACCGGACACAACCCCGCCGGAAGCTACGCGATCTTCCTGCTGCTGGCGCTCACCGTCTTCACCGGCCTCTCGGGATGGGCGGCCTACAACGAGTTCGGCGGCCACTGGCTGGAAGAGGCCCACGAAGCGGCCGCCAGCGCGATGCTGGCTGTGGTCGCGCTGCACGTGGCGGGAGTCGTGGTCGGCGGATTGGCGCATCGCGAGAACCTGGCGCTCGCCATGATCACCGGCCGCAAGCTCGGCGAACGCTCGGAAGCGATCGGCAGCGCCCGGCGCGGCTGGGCGGTGGCGCTGATCGCCTGGGCGTCGGCCGCCGTCTGGGTCTCGGCCTACATCTGAGCGCCGCGGGTCACTTGCCGGTCATCTTCTCGATTTCCGGCCCACTCGATTTCCGGCCCCTTGTGGCACGCCGCGCAATCGGCGAGATTCTTGACGCGGCCCTTCAGCAGCAGCCGGATCGCGCCGCGGTGCTTGCGCAGGAACCCGTCGGTCGTCGTGATGCGCGGCGCCTCTTCGCGGCCGCCGAAAATCCGTCCCGATCCCGCGTTGCGATCGAGATAGTTGGTGATCTGCTCGCGGGTCCGCGTGTCGGCGAGGCTCGCGGCGTGGTCGCGGAGGGATTCTTGACCCGCGCTTAATCGATCGGGATATCGGGCGCGAAAAAAGGCGCGCGCAGGCGCCTTCCTGGCGAACGGCAGCGGCTGGCTACTTCGGCACCGCCACCCAGGCCACGCACCAACCCTTCGGCGAAATCTCGTCGTCGCCGGGAAATATCTTGCAGCCGCCGAGCGGCTTGCCCGGCATCGGGATGAATTGCGCGCAGCCCGCGCAATCCTTGCCGTCGTTCGGCTTGTCCTGATACTTCATGCTGGCGCGCAGGGCGGCATTCACGGCCGCAAAGGCGCGGCCGCTCGCGGCCAGGACGGGAATCGCCGCGAGCGCGGCGGCGCCGCTCTTCAGCAGACTGCGGCGGGTGATCTTGGTATCGGCCATCTTGATTCCTCCAAAGGATTAAGGGAATTTTGACGAAAAGTTGACGCAAATACTACGCCCTTGGTATCACTATGGGAATTGCCTGTTTGTGGCGGAATCAGGCCGACAGGCACATACTTGCCATAGGCAGCGATTTTCAGGGGAGACGAGACATGCGGCAGACCATTCCCGAAACGCGTTCCGACTACGAAGACATCACCGTCACCGAGAGGCCCGACGGGTTCTACTGGCAACTCAAGGGCGAAGAGCGCGAATACGGCCCCTTCGCCTCCTATCTCGAGGCGATGCAGGACGTCGACGCCCGCAGCGAAGACGCGCGCGAGCCCGGCGAATCCCTGGCCGAAGCCGAATCCGAAGTCGGCGTGTCCGACTGGATCGACGAGGAGACCGGCGAACCGGCCGAAGAAAGCGTGCCGCGCATCGAGCAGCACTGACCCGTCTCGCCGGCACGCCGCACGACGCCCGCGGCCGATTGCTCCCTGCCGGACGCGCGGCTATCTTGAATCCATGATGCAGGAGCATTTCGGCATGGACGAGCGGCAGGCGATGCTCGACGACATCGAGCAGGAGGTGGTCTACACGCGCCGCGACATCGGCAAGGACACGCTCGATCCCCGCGTGATGGCCGCGATGGCGAAGGTGCCGCGGCAGCGCTTCGTTCCCGAGTCGCATCGCTTCCGCGCCTTCGCCAACGGGCCGGTGCCGATCGGCCACGGCCAGACCATCTCGCAGCCCTACATGGTCGCGCTGATGACCGACCTGGTCGCGCCGCGTGCCGACAGCACGATCCTCGAGGTCGGCACGGGCTCGGGCTACCAGGCCGCGGTGCTGGCCGAGGTCGTCGCGCAGGTCTTCAGCGTCGAGGTCGTCGAGCCGCTGGCGAAGGCGGCAGGGAAGCGCCTCGCCGAGCTCGGCTACCGCAACGTCAGCGTCCGGCACGGCGACGGTTGGAACGGCTGGCCCGAGCATGCGCCCTACGACGGCATCGTGGTCACCGCGGCCGCCGCGCGGATTCCGCCGCCGCTCGTCGAGCAACTCAAGCCGGGCGCGCGGCTGGTGATTCCCGTCGGCGAGCCGGGCAGCGTGCAGGATCTCCAGGTCATCGAGAAGCGCGCCGACGATTCGATCGATACGCGGCACGTCCTGCTGGTCGCCTTCGTGCCGCTGGTGCATCCGTCCGCGTAGGGACGGCCGTCAAACCGGCTCGCGCTGCGATCGCGGCGCCGCGGCCGGCGCTACCGAGCGCTCGAGCGTCGCCAGGACGTCGAGCAGCACCTCGCGCCGCAAGCGCATCCCGTAGTCCGACGACAGGCGAGCCGCCACGCCATCGACGTCGCGCGGATCGATCCGCATGGCGCGGACCAGGCTGCCGACGTCCTCGGCCACGGCCCACGGATAGGTGATCCAGCGCCAGGCGCCGAGGACTCCGGCGCAGTAGTCGGGAACATATGGGCAACTGCGCTTGTGGTACAGCACCGCCGTCCTGACCTGTGCGGGCGCGCCCCGCTGGCGCAGATGTTCGAGCGCCACGGCGAAGGTGTCGCCGCTGTCGGTCACGTCGTCCACCAGCAGCACGCGCTGCCCGCGGACATCCATCGCCAGGGGATAGCCGACGCGCGCCTGCGGCTCCCGGCGGATGTCGCGGTAGTGCTCGATGCCGAACCCGGCGAAGCGCGGCTGGCCGAGGAAATCGGACAGCACCCGTCCCGGCACGTAGCCGCCGCGTCCGATCGCCACGATGGCTTCGGGGCGATAGCCCGATTCGCGTATCCGCCGCGCCAGGCGGCGGGCCAGCGTGTAGAAGCGGTCCCAGCCGATGAGCTCGCAGCGCCGCCTCGGCTCGTCGTTCTTCATGGCCGCGAAGCCGCCGGTTTCACGTGCGGTCGAGCACTTCGGCGTCGACGCGGCGCGCCAGCTCGAGCAGGCGCGCGGCGACTTCCACGGGATACGGCGGCGCCTCTTCGAGCCCGCGCAGCGGCGCCGGCAGCCGCGCCAGCTGCGCGGCGGCGTGATCGCGCACGGCGCCCAGCGGCGGCGAAGGCGCGAGCCGGCGTCCCGCGCGCATCACCGGCGACAGCAGCGGCTGCCCCGGCTGCTCGTCGTCGTTGGTGGTCAGCCGGTCGCCGGCAAACGCCGCGCCCGCCTCGGCGCGGCGAAACACCTGCTTGCGTCCCGGCCACGTCGCCTTGCCCTCGGAGCGCTTGCGCCGCGCGACGCCCTCGTATTCCTCGAGCTTGTAGGCGCAGTCGAGGTAGGGATGGTCGGCGGAAGTGTTCATGCGCGTGCCGACGCCGAAGCCGTCGATCGGCGCGTCGTGGGCGAGCAGCGCGGCGACGGCATCCTCGTCGAGATTGCTGCTGGCGAATATCTTCACCTTCGTCAGCCCCGCCGCGTCGAGGATCGCCCGCACCCGAAACGAGTGCGCGCCGAGATCGCCGCTGTCGATGCGCACCGCCTGGATCGGGATGCCCTCGCCGGCCAGCTCGCGCGCCAGCGCGACGACCTTGTGGGCGGCTTTCTCCGTGTCGTAGGTGTCGATGAGCAGCGTGCTGGCTTGCGGATGCGAATGGGCGAAGCGGCGGAAGGCCGTCGCTTCGTCGCGATGCGCCTGGATGAACGAGTGCGCCATGGTGCCGAACAGGGGAATGCCGTAGCGCCGGCCGGCTTCCACCGTCGCGCTGCCGTCGAAGCCGGCGATGAAGCTGGCGCGCGCCGACAGCAGCCCGGCCTCGGCGCCGTGGGCGCGGCGCAAACCGAAGTCCACCAGCAGCTTGCCGGGTGCGGCGAGCCGCACGCGCGCCGCCTTCGACGCCACCAGCGTCTGGAACTGCAGCAGGTTGATGACGCGCGTCTCGATCAGCTGGGCCTCGCGCAGCGGCGCCACGACGCGCAGGATCGGCTCGTCGGGAAAGAACACCGTTCCTTCGGGCATGGCGACGACGTCGCCGGTGAAGCGCAGGTCGGCGAGCGAATCGACGAAGCGCCGATGGAAGCGCCCGCAGCCGGCGAGCCATTCCAGTTCGTCCGGCTCGAAGCGCAAGCCCTCGAGGAAGTCGAGCACCTGCTCCAGTCCCGCGGCCATCAGGAAATTGCGCCGCGGCGGCAGCTTGCGCGCGAAGAACTCGAACGCGGCCGTGCCGTTCATGCCCTCGTCGAAGTAGGCCTGCAGCATGGTCAGCTGGTAGAGATCGGTGAGCAGCGTGGAAGTCATGCGTTCCCCACGAGGCGCGCGCCGGCTTCCGCCATGGCCGCGAGCGCGCGCTCGCCGTCGCCCGGATGCACGTCGACCGCGCGCACGGCGTCGCGCAGCAGCATCACTTCGTAGCCGAGAGACAGCGCGTCGCGCACGCTGTTCAGCACGCAGTAGTCGGTCGCGAGGCCGCCCGCGAACAGCCGGCGCACGCCGGCGCGCCGCAGCCGCTCCTCGAGGTCGGTGCCGGAGAAGCCCGAATAGGCGTCGGCCTCGCGCCGCGTCGCCTTCGACACGACCTGCGCCGAGGCCGGCAGCGCGAGCCCCGGCGCGAACGCGGCACCCGGCGTGCCGGCGACGCAATGCGCCGGCCAGATGCCGCCGAACTCGCGGAACGAGCAGTGATCGGCCGGATGCCAGTCGCGCGTCGCGAAGATCGGCCGCCCGGCGGCCGCGAAGCGCGCCAGCCAGGCATTCAGCGGCGCGACCACCGCGTCGCCGTCCGGCACGGCCAGGCTGCCGCCCGGCAGGAAATCGTTCTGCACATCGACGACGAGCAGCGCATCGTCCGCGCGAATCGGGGAATCCGAAGGCGTCAACGTCGGCATCGCCATCTCCGCTGCAAAATCGCGCCGGCACCTTGCCGGTCGCCTCATTGGATGAATCGTAGGTGAGCGGCGGTCAGTTCTCAAATGCGGAATCCGGCACACCAAAGCAAAAGCGGAGCCGAAGCTCCGCTTTGCCGGACCGCTGGCGACCGAGGTGTCTTTGTAGAGTAGGCCTCTGGTTTGAAATCATCTCCCCAGCGGCCTCTCGTCAAACCGTGCGTGCAGTTTTCCCGCACACGGCTTTCCGACTGCATTCGGCCTGCCGCGTTACGACGGCACAAGCCGGGCATACCGTGTCTGTTCATCTCCGGTTACCGACATCCCGTACAACTTAAACAGGCCGTGGTAATCGTAGAACCAGGACGGCGGGTGGTCCCTCCACCCCTTAGTCCGTTTCTTGTGCTTCTTCCGCAACATAATGCAGAGCGTCCAGACGGTGTAGTTGGCTATGCTCAAGAAGTGCTTCCTTGAATTTCCAGTCCGGAAGTAGTTCCCCCATCCCCGCAGAATCGGATTCACTCGATCACGGATCAGAGTAGGCAGGTCCCAGTGTTGTCCTCCTCGGACAACCTCTCGGATTTTCTGCTTCACAGACTTCATAGCCTTGGGAGCCGGGTAGTAGTAGGTCTTCAGGTCGCCGTTAACCTTCGACGGCTGAACCATGAACCTGTGCCCGAGGAAGTCAAACGGCTCTTCCTTGGCATTCACTATCCGAGTTTTCTTCGCATTCAGCGTCAGGCCGAGACGATCTAAGACCGCCTTTGCCTGTTCCAGATAATGCTCTGGACGCCGGCTGCACAGAATCACGAAATCGTCGGCGTACCGCACGAGATGAGCATCGTGCGGCCGCTGACCGAAACCGCGTTTCTCCCACGTCGAATCGAGCCAGTGCAGGTAGAGATTCGCCAGAAGCGGTGAAATTACTCCGCCCTGTGGAGTGCCCGTCGTTGTTGCTCGGACACTCATATCTTCCATCACACCGGCCGTCAGCCACATCTCGATCAGTTTTACAACCGACCGATCAATGACCTTCGTTCGCACGGACAGCAGGAGCTTGTCGTGCGGAATTGTGTCGAAATACGACTTCAAGTCCGCATCGACTACCCAGTGGCATTTGAAGTTCAGCCACTTGTAAATCTCTCGCAACGCTTGTTGGGCGTTCTTCCGAGGCCGGAAGCCATACGAGAAATCTTTGAAGGCCGCCTCGAACAGGGGTTCGATAACGATCTTCACTGCTGCCTGAACTACACGATCGGTAATGACCGGTATGCCAAGCGGTCTTTGCGTCCCATCGGCCTTGGGGATATACACCCGTTTGACCGGCAGTGGCTTGTACCGCTTTTCTTCGAGCCGTTTCTGAATGTCGAGCAGGAAGACGTCCAGCCCAATGTCGCTTTCAATTACCTCGAAAGTTTGTTGGTCGATGCCAGGGGCACCTCTGTTCGCCTTGACCTGCCCGTATGCCATCCACAGCACGCTGAATTGGCACACCTTGTCGTATAACACTCCGAACTTGCGTTCCGGATTCGCCTTGGCGGCTAGGTATAGCTTCCGTTGCAGTTCTCGCACTCTTTCTAACGGCGTGTTTTGAGCTTTCGCAATCACGCAGTGCCTCCTACATCAAAAGCGTTTGCAGAAGCAGAGGTCCTTCCCTCCGGTGAGGTTTTGTTGTCCTCACCATCAACGGTACTATGACCTCCTCCGACTTCTCTATCCCGCGTTTCTCCGAACTTCGGCGGTTACCTTATATCGTCGATTACGCGGCGGGTTAAGCCGCGACGGGTAGAGATCTCGTTCGTTCCGCTCAGACCTTTACATACATCCCATCCTCAATACCCCGAGTTCCTGCTCTGGCTTCAAGTGGTTAGTTAATCCACCAGAGTTCGCTGGCCTTCGCCCCCGTTCTAGAGGCTCGGCGGAACCACCCTACACCACACTCTCCCAGCATAACTGTGTGGCTGACATTTACGAGGCTTGTTCAGGTTCACTTGCGTTACGGGCTGTATGCTTGCGCGCACCCACTGACTGGGTCGGGGGCCACGTTTATACGGCGTTGCTTCCATGTCTCGGTCGCCCTCCACATGTACGCCATAGCTACGCAATCAAACTAACCAACTATTGCGGCCGGACTTGCACCGGCAAGTATCTGAGCAGCTTAGCGAACCGCTCAGAACGGAATGTCGTCGTCGAAATCGTTGAAGCTGCCGCCGCCGGACGGCTGCGGCGCCGCCGGCTTGTTCTGCTGGGCGCGCTCCTGGCCGCCGCGGCTTCCGCTTTCCCGCGGGCTGTCGCTGTCCGAGCCGCCCATGCCTTCGCGCTTGCCGAGCATCTTCATCTCGTCGGCGTGGATTTCCGTGGTGTAGCGGTCCTGGCCGTCCTGGCCTTGCCACTTGCGCGTGCGCAGGCGGCCTTCGATGTAGACCTGCGAACCCTTCTTCAGGTACTGGCCCGCGATCTCCGCGAGGCGGCGGAAGAACACGACGCGGTGCCATTCGGTGGCTTCCTTCTGCTCGCCGCTGTTCTTGTCCTTCCAGGTTTCCGAGGTGGCGACGGTGATGTTCGTCACTTGGTCGCCGTTCGGCAGGTAGCGGGTTTCCGGATCCCTGCCGAGGTTGCCTACCAGAATCACTTTGTTCACCGAAGCCATCTTTTCACCCTCCTGAATGCGTACTGTGGAAATTCGCGCGCCGCTTAAATGCGGATGTCATCGACCGCGCTACATGTTAATAAAAATCGAGGCAATTGGCGACCGAGCTGCCTTCAGGGATGCTGAGCGGCGGGGGCAGGGGCCGGGCGGCGCGGCGCGGTCATGGTCGCCGCCAGCGCCAGCCAGGCCGCGCCGAGCGCGGCGCAGAACGTATGCACCGCCGCGGCGCCGACGTGCTTGAGCAGCCAGCCGCCGAGCGCGCCGCCGAGCGCGAGGCCGATCGACTGCGTCGTGTTGTAGATGCCCATCGCCGCGCCCTTGGCCGACGGCGGCGCCACCCGCGAGATCAGCGAGGGCTGCATCGCCTCCATGATGTTGAAGCCGACGAAGAACAGCGCCAGCAGCACGCCGATCGCATATTTCCCGGTGGCCAGCGCCAGCCCGCCCTGGACCAGGATCAGCAGCGCGATGGCCGTCATGAACACTTCCTTCATGCGGTTGTGCTTCTCCGCGACGATGATCGCCGGGATCATGACGACGAACGAGGCGGCTACCGCCGGCAAGTAGATCTTCCAGTGGTCGCCGAGCGGCAGGCCGCTGGCCACCAGGATCGGCGGCACCACGACCCACAGCGCCGTCTGCATCAGGTGCAGCGCGAGCACGCCGAAATTGAGCCGCGCCAGCTGGCCGTGGCGCAGCACCGCGGATAGCGGCAGCGGCGCGGCTTCCGCCGGAGGCGGCGGCGCCGGCACGGCCTTCAGCAGCAGCACGATCGCCGTCAGCGCCAGGCTGCCGGTCAGCGTGAAGATGCCGCCCATGCCGACCCAGGCGTAGAGCGGCGGCGCGACGACGAGCGAGACGGCGAACATCAGGCCGATGGTCGAGCCGATCATCGCCATGGTCTTGGTGCGATGCTGCTCGCGCGTGAGATCCGCGGCGAGCGCCGTCACGGCGGCGGAAATGGCGCCGGCGCCCTGGATCACGCGGCCGGCGATCATCCACCAGATGTCGGGCGCGGCCGCGGCGAGGAAGCTGCCGGCGGCGAAGATCAGCAGGCCGGCGATGATGACCGGCTTGCGGCCGACGCGGTCGGACGCCAGCCCGTAGGGAATCTGGAACAGCGCCTGGGTCGCGCCGTAGGCGCCCAGCGCGATGCCGACCAGCGCCGGATCGGCGCCGCCGGGCAGCGTGCGCGCGAAGACCGCGAACACCGGCAGGATCAGGAAAAGTCCCAGCATGCGCAGGCCGAAAATCGCCGCCAGGCTGACGCCGGCGCGCTTCTCGTCGCGGGTCATCGGGTCTACGCTGGGAGAACGCATGGTTTGGGTGGCGCTCGGATGTGGGGCCGCGTATATTAGCAGGTTGCCTATTTCGAACCCCGCAACAACGATGGAAGAAATCAAGATCCGCGGCGCGCGGATGCACAACCTCAAGAACATCAATCTCGACCTGCCGCGCAACAAGCTGACGGTCATCACCGGCCTGTCCGGCTCCGGCAAGAGCTCGCTCGCCTTCGACACGCTCTACGCCGAAGGCCAGCGCCGCTACGTCGAGTCGCTCTCGGCCTACGCGCGCCAGTTCCTGCAATTGATGGAGAAGCCCGACGTCGACCTCATCGAAGGTTTGAGCCCGGCCATTTCCATCGAGCAGAAGGCGACCAGCCACAACCCGCGTTCGACCGTCGGCACCGTTACCGAGATCCACGACTACCTGCGCCTGCTCTATGCGCGCGCCGGCACCCCCCACTGCCCCGAGCACGGCAACCCGCTCGAGGCGATGAGCGTCTCGCAGATGGTCGACGCCGTGCTGGCGCTGCCCGAGGACACCAAGCTGATGATCCTCGCGCCGGTGATCGCCAACCGCAAGGGCGAGCAGCTCGAACTGTTCTCCGAACTGCGCGCGCAGGGCTTCGTGCGGCTGCGCGTCGACGGCAAGGTGTACGACATCGACGCCCTGCCCAAGCTCGCCAAGACCACCAAGCACTTCGTCGACATCGTCGTCGACCGCGTCAAGCTGCGCGAGGACATGCGCGGCCGGCTCGCCGAGTCCTTCGAGACCGCGCTGCGCCATGCCGAGGGCCGCGCGCTGGCGGTCGAGATGGATACCGGCAAGGAGCATCTGTTCTCCGCCAGGTTCGCCTGCCCGCACTGCGGCTATGCCTTGCAGGAACTGGAGCCGCGCCTGTTCTCGTTCAACAATCCGATGGGCGCCTGCCAGGAGTGCGACGGGCTGGGCAACATCCAGTTCTTCGACCCGGCTCGCGTCGTCGCCTATCCGCATCTGTCGCTCGCCGCCGGCGCCATCCGCGGCTGGGACAAGCGCAACCAGTTCTACTTCCAGATGCTCGAATCGCTGGCGTCGCACTACAAGTTCGACACCGCCATGCCCTTCGAGGAGCTGCCCGAGAAGGTCCGCCAGATCGTGCTCTACGGCTCCGGCAAGGAGCAGATCAAGTTCCGCTACCTCAACGAAAAGGGCACGCGCTTCGACCGCAGCCACAGCTTCGAGGGCGTCATCCCCAACCTCGAGCGCCGCTATCGCGAAACCGACTCCATGATGGTGCGCGAGGAGCTCTCGAAGTACCTGAACGCCAAGCCCTGCCCCGAATGCGACGGCACGCGGCTGCGCAAGGAAGCGCGCTTCGTCTTCATCGGCGGCAAGGCGCTGCCCGAGATCAGCGGGCTTTCGCTGATCAACTGCCGCGACTTCTTCAACCTGCTGCAGATGGGCGGCCACAAGGCCCAGGTGGCGGAGAAGATCGTCAAGGAGATCACGACGCGGCTGACTTTCCTGATCGACGTCGGCCTCGACTACCTGTCGCTCGACCGCTCGGCGGAGACGCTCTCCGGCGGCGAAGCGCAGCGCATCCGGCTCGCCTCGCAGATCGGCTCGGGCCTCACCGGCGTGATGTACGTCCTCGACGAGCCTTCCATCGGCCTGCACCAGCGCGACAACGCGCGCCTGCTGCACACGCTGGCGCATCTGCGCGACCTCGGCAACACGGTGATCGTCGTCGAGCACGACGAGGAGGCCATCGAGACCGCCGATCACGTCGTCGACATGGGGCCGGGCGCCGGCGAGCACGGCGGCCGCATCGTCGCCCAGGGCACGCCGGCCGAAGTCACCGCCAATCCTGAATCGCTGACCGGCGCCTACCTCTCGGGACGCCGCGCCATCGCGGTGCCGAAGAAGCGCACGGCGCCGGACCGCGAGCGCCAGCTGTCGGTCATCGGCGCGGACGGCAACAACCTCAAGCACGTCGACGCGCACATCCCCGTCGGCCTGCTCACCTGCATCACCGGCGTCTCGGGCTCGGGCAAGAGCACGCTGATCAACGACACGCTCTACGCCGCCGCCGCGCGCCACCTCTACGGCTCGGCGATCGAGCCGGCACCGCACGAGGAGATCCGCGGCCTCGAGTTCTTCGACAAGGTCATCAACGTCGACCAGTCGCCGATCGGCCGCATGCCGCGCTCCAACCCCGCCACCTACACCGGCGTGCTGACTCCCATCCGCGAGTTGTTTGCCGGCGTCCCGCAGGCGCGTGAACGCGGTTACGGACCGGGCCGCTTCTCGTTCAACGTCAAGGGCGGGCGCTGCGAGGCCTGCCAGGGCGACGGCATGATCAAGGTGGAAATGCACTTCCTGCCCGACATCTACGTGCCCTGCGACGTCTGCCACGGCAAGCGCTACAACCGCGAGACGCTGGAGATCCGCTACAAGGCCAAGACCATCTACGAAGTGCTGCAGATGACCGTCGAGCAGGCGCGCGAGTTCTTCGACGCGGTGCCGGTCGTCGCGCGCAAGCTGCAGACGCTGATCGACGTCGGACTCTCGTACATCACGCTCGGCCAGTCCGCGACGACGCTGTCGGGCGGCGAGGCCCAGCGGGTCAAGCTCTCGCTCGAACTCTCGAAGCGCGACACCGGCCGCACGTTGTATATCCTCGACGAGCCGACCACCGGCCTGCACTTCCAGGACATCGAGATGCTGCTGACGGTGCTGCACCGGCTACGCGACCACGGCAATACCATCGTGGTCATCGAGCACAATCTCGACGTCATCAAGACGGCCGACTGGATCGTCGACCTCGGCCCCGAGGGCGGCGACGGCGGCGGCCGCATCCTCGTCACCGGCTCCCCCGAAACCGTGGCCGCCGACAAGGCCAGCCACACCGGCCGCTACCTGGCCAAGGTGCTACAGTCGACCGCGACCCGCGCCCGGAAGAAGGCCTGATGCCCGCGTTCGAGAACTACCGCCGCGAAGCCGAGGAAATCGAACGCGAGATCACGCGCCGCGGTTTCGTGCTCGACATCGACTGGGAAGACGAAGTCCAAGTGCACGCGCTGGCGCGCGAGGCGCTCGCCTATCGCGGCGCCGAGCACGTCGTGATCGATCGCGGCGACACCAAAGCGCGAGCGAAGATCGAGATCTTCGGCCTCGCCCAACTGATGTTGTCGGTCATGCGCCAGAGCGCTTCCGAAGGCATGTTCACCCACGGCGGCACGGTCTGGAAGGCCTTCGCGCGGGCGCTGTGGGAGGAGTCGGGCAAGGGGTCTTGACGGGGTCGTAACCGCCAAGGGCGACGGGTGGCGTAACGCCGAATCGTTTAACAATCAATCACCTACAACACCACCCATGTGAATTCGTTTCCGAATTCACATGAAACACGCCGCTCCCGCCGGTCGGACCAGCTACCACGTTCCCGCTCGGGCCGATGGGGTGCCCTGCTGTGCGTAGGTAAAGGAGGAGGAGGCTGCCGCAGGCAGCCGACGGGGGACATGAAGCACAGCAGGGCACCCCATCGGCCCGAGCGTCGCACCCACGCAGCCGAGACCGCGCACCAGCTCCGACTACCACCGCAACACAACCTTGGCAACTCGCCCGCAGCAGTGCAGTCGAATGTTCATGCGCGCAAGACGCGCGCGGAGATGAACATGAGACGCCTGCACTTTCTGGTGCCCGACATCGGCACGACCAAGAAGATCGTCGACGAGTTGCTGCTGGCTCGTGTCGAGGTGCGCAACATCCACGTGCTCGCGAGGCGCGGCACGCCGCTCGACGATCTGCCCGAGGCGACTTTCCTGCAGAAGACCGACTTCGTTCCGGCGCTCGAGCGCGGCCTCGTGCTCGGCGGCATCACCGGCGCCGCGGCGGGGCGCGTCGCGCTCGCGCTGCCGGCCGGACCGCTGCTCGGTCCCGGCGCGGTGCTGGCGATCGCGCTGCTCGGCGCGGGGTTCGGCGCCTGGGCCGCGAGCATGATCGGCGCCAGCGCCGGCAGCCGGCGGCTCAAGGCCTACGAGCAGGCGATCGACCGGGGCCGGCTGCTGGTGATGGTCGACGTGGCGAAAGGCCGCGTCGCCGAGATCGAGGCCCTGATCAGGAAGCATCACGCCGAGACCGAATGCTGCAGCGTCGAGCCGACCATTCCGGCGTTTCCGTAGGGACGGAAACGCGCGTTTCCATAATGATGCAATGGAATCGCGCGATGCCGCAGGAACGCATCCTTCCGCTGCCTGCCGGCATAACCGCGCGGTAACAACCAGCAACAATATTTCCTTGGCGTCCCGCAACGCAAGCCGATAGCATTCGTCCGCTCGGCCGCGAGCGCCAGGTCCGCGGCCGTCGGTCTATCGACAAGGACGCGCATGAACAGGAAGAGACTCGCCTTCGGGCTGGCAACGCTGGTCGTCGCCGGCACCGCGGCATTCTTGTATTTCGGCAAGCCGGGAGGACAAGGACAGCAAGGCGGCATGGGACGGCACGGCTTCGGCGGCGACCGTCCCTTCCCGGTCCAGGCGGCTGCGGTGACGAGCGGCGACATCGAGGTCGCGATCACCGCGCTGGGCACGGTGACCGCGCGCAACACCGCGACCGTCAAGGCGCGCGTCGACGGTCAGTTGCTGCGCGTGCCGTTCCGCGAGGGCGAAGTCGTCAAGGCCGGCGACGTGCTGGCCGAGATCGACCCGCGTCCGTTCCAGATCGCGGTCGACCAGGCCAAGGGGCAACTGGCGCGCGACGAGGCGCAGCTTGCCAACGCCAGGGTCGACTTGCAACGCTATGCGACGCTGCTGGCCAAGGAGTCGGTCGCCAAGCAGCAGTACGACACGCAGGAAGCGCTGGTGCGCCAGGACGAGGCGATCGTGCTGTCGGACCGTGCCCAGGTCGACAATGCCAAGCTGCAGCTCGAATTCGCGCGCGTCACCGCGCCGGTGCCCGGCCGCGTCGGCCTGCGCCAGGTCGACGCCGGCAACATCGTGCGCGCCTCCGATGCCAACGGCATTGTCGTCATCACGCAGACGCAGCCGATCAACCTGGTGTTCGCCGATCCGGCCGACAATCTCTCCGGCGTGCTCGAGCACATGAACGCCAAGGAGCCGCTCGCCGTCGAAGCCTTCGATCGCGACGGCAAGAAGCGGCTGGCGACCGGCAAGCTGCTGACGGTCGACAACCAGATCGACGTGACCACCGGCACGGTGAAGCTCAAGGCCGAATTCGCCAACGCCGACAACGCCCTGTTCCCCAACCAGTTCGTCAACGTGCGCCTGCGCGTCGAGACGCGCCACGACGCCACGCTGATGCCGATCGCCGCGATCCAGCGCGGCACGCAGGGCACCTTCGCCTACGTCGTCTCGCCCGAAGGCACGGCGGCGATCCGCCCGATCGCGCTCGGTCCGGCGAGCGGCGAGACCATCGCGGTCGAGAAGGGGCTGCAGCCCGGCGAGCGCGTCGTCACCGACGGCGCCGACAAGCTGCGCGACGGCGCCAAGGTGGAAGTAACGACGCCGGGCGCAGGCGTCGCGGCGGCCAAGGAAGGGCACAGCGGCGCCGGCACTGCCGGCGATGCCGAACGCAGGCAGCGGATGCGCGAAAAGCGGCAGCAGCGCGAAGGCGGGCAATGATCTCGAGTGGTCGGGCCGGTGGGGCGCGCTGCTGCGGGCGCTGGGAGCGTGATCGGGCCGGCGGGGTGCCCTGCTGCGCTCCGTGTCCCCCGGCGGACCAGAGCGATAAGGCGTCCGCCTCCTCCTTTACCTGCGCGCAGCAGGGCACCCCACCGGCCCGATCGGAAGCACCGAGCAGTATCGACGTTAAAGGCACGCGCCGAGGGTTCCGGCCACGGGTGGCGGGTGTCCGATTCCCGCAAGTAAAGGAGGAGGGCCGGCGATTTTTCGGCCCGGGGGACATGGAGGGAATCGGACACCCGCCGGCCGTGGCGCGCCGCGCCGCCGATTCTGACGCCGTGGACACCGCCAGATGAACCCGTCCCGCCAGTTCATTCTCCGCCCGGTGGCGACCTCGCTGCTGATGGTTGCCATCCTGCTCGCCGGCCTCGTCGCCTACAAGGTGCTGGCGATCTCGGCGCTGCCCGAGGTCGACTATCCGACGATCCAGGTCACCACGCTGTATCCGGGCGCCAGCCCCGACGTCACCACGTCCTCGATCACGGCGCCGCTGGAGCGCCAGTTCGGGCAGATGCCGGGTCTCAACCAGATGTCGTCGTCGAGCTCGGGCGGCGCTTCGGTGATCACGCTGCAGTTCTCGCTGGCGCTGTCGCTCGACGTCGCCGAGCAGGAAGTGCAGGCGGCCATCAACGCGGCGGGCTCTTTCCTGCCCGCCGACCTGCCGATGCCGCCGATCTACAGCAAGGTGAATCCCGCCGACGCGCCGATCATCACCTTGGCGATCACCTCGGGCTCATTGCCCCTGCCGAAGATCGAGGATCTCGTCGACACGCGTCTGGCGCAGAAGCTCTCGCAGCTGCCGGGCGTCGGCATGGTGAGCGTCGGCGGCGGGCAGCGTCCCGCCGTGCGCGTCCAGGTGAACCCGAAGGCGCTCGCCTCGGCCGGCCTCAACCTCGACGACGTGCGCACCGCCGTCGGCAACGCCAACGTCAACATGGCCAAGGGCAGCTTCGACGGCCCGATGCGCGCTTCCACCGTCGACGCCAACGACCAGCTGCGCTCGGCCGCCGAGTACCGCGACCTCGTCGTCGCCTGGAAGAACGGCGCGCCGATCCGCCTCAAGGACATCGCCGACATCGTCGACGGCGCCGAGAACGCGCGGCTCGCCGCCTGGGCCAACCGCGCGCCGGCGATCATCCTCAACATCCAGCCCCAGCCGGGCGCCAACGTCATCGAGACGGTCGACCGCATCAAGAAGACGCTGCCTGCCCTGCAGGCCGCCCTGCCCGGCTCGGTCGACGTCAAGCTGCTGACCGACCGCACCACCACCATCCGCGCCTCGGTGCACGACGTGCAGATCGAGCTGATGTTCGCCGTCGCGCTCGTGGTGATGGTGATCTTCCTGTTCCTGCGCAATCTCCCGGCCACCGTGATTCCCGGCGTCGCCGTGCCGCTGTCGCTGGTCGGCACCTTCGGCGTCATGTACCTCGCCGGCTTCTCGATCAACAACCTGACGCTGATGGCGCTGACCATCGCCACCGGCTTCGTCGTCGACGACGCGATCGTGATGATCGAGAACGTCGCGCGCTACGTGGAATCCGGAGATTCGCCGCTGGAGGCCGCGTTGAAGGGCTCCGAGCAGATCGGCTTCACCATCATCTCCCTGACCTTCTCGCTGATCGCCGTGCTGATCCCGCTGCTGTTCATGGGTGACGTCGTCGGCCGGCTGTTCCGCGAGTTCGCCGTAACGCTGGCGGTGTCGATCCTGATCTCCGCGGTGGTCTCGCTGACGCTGACGCCGATGATGTGCGCGCGGCTGCTGCGCCATATCCCCGAGGAGCAGCAGGGCCGCTTCTACCACGCCAGCGGCGTCTTCTTCGAGCGCGTCATCGCGCGCTACGGCGAGATGCTCAACTGGGTGCTCGACCGCCAGCGCGAGACGCTCCTGGTCGCCATCGGCACGCTGGCCCTGACCGTGCTGCTCTACGTCTTCATCCCCAAGGGCTTTTTCCCGGTGCAGGACACCGGCGTGATCCAGGCGATCACCGAGGCGCCGCAGTCGATCTCCTTTCCCGCCATGGCGCAGCGCCAGCAGGCGGTGGCCGACGCAATACTGGCCGATCCCGCCGTCGACAGCCTGTCGTCCTTCATCGGCGTCGACGGCGTCAACGTCACGCTCAACGCCGGGCGCATGCTGATCAACCTCAAGCCCAAGGCCGGCCGCGACGCCGACGCCGACGCCTCCGGCGTGATCCGCCGCCTGCAGCCCAAGCTCGAACAGATCGCCGGCATCACCACCTACATGCAGCCGGTGCAGGACCTCACCATCGAGGACCGCGTCAGCCGCACGCAGTACCAGATGAGCGTCACCGACGCCAATCCGGCCGAGCTCTCGGCCTGGGTGCCGAAGATCGTCGACACGCTGTCCCAGCTGCCCGCGCTGCGCGACGTCGCCAGCGACACGCAGGACCGCGGCCTGCAGGCCTACGTCGACATCGACCGCAGCAGCGCGGGCCGACTCGGCATCACGCCGGCGATGGTCGACAACGCGCTCTACAACGCCTTCGGCCAGCGCCTGATCTCGACCATCTTCACGCAGTCGAACCTCTATCGCGTGGTGCTCGAGGTCAAGCCCGAGCTGCAGCAGGGCATCGGTTCGCTCGACGGCATCTACATCGTCGCCGCCAGCGGCGCGCAGGTGCCGCTGTCGTCGATCGCGCGCATCAGCGAGCGGCCGACGCAACTGGCGGTCAATCACATCGCCCAGTTCCCGGCGTCCACGGTCTCCTTCAACCTGGCGCCCGGCGCCTCGCTCGGCGAAGCGGTCAAGGCGATCAAGGCCGCCCTCGCCACGCTCGACATGCCGGCCAGCGTCGAAACGGGCTTCCAGGGCGCCGCGCTGGCGTTCCAGGCCTCGCTCGACAACACGCTGCTGCTGATCCTCGCCGCGGTCGTCACCATGTACATCGTGCTGGGCGTGCTCTACGAGAGCTACATCCATCCGGTGACCATCCTGTCGACGCTGCCCTCCGCGGCCGTCGGCGCGCTGCTGGCGCTGATGGTGTCCGGCAACGATCTCGGCATCGTCGCCGTGATCGGCATCATCCTGCTGATCGGCATCGTCAAGAAGAACGCCATCATGATGATCGACTTCGCGCTGGATGCCGAGCGCAACGAAGGCAAGAGCCCGCGTGACGCGATCTTCGAGGCCTGCCTGCTGCGTTTCCGCCCGATCCTGATGACCACCCTGTCCGCCCTGCTCGGCGCACTGCCGCTGATGCTCGGCACGGGCGTCGGCTCCGAGCTGCGCCACCCGCTCGGCATCACCATGGTCGGCGGCCTGCTGGTGAGCCAGGTGCTGACGCTGTTCACGACGCCGGTGATCTATCTCGCCTTCGATCGCGTGGCGCGGAGGGTTCGGAAGCAATGATTGCCGCAAAGATGCTAAGCGCCGTGCGCGCTCGGGCCGACGGGGTGCCCTGCTGCGCTGCGTGTCCCCCGGCGGACAAGGGCGATAAGGCGTCCGCCTCCTCCTTTACCTCCGCGCAGCAGGGCACCCCATCAGCCCGGCGAATCACCGCAAAGGGGTCGATGCGCCAAAACCTCCACGGCGTCGCCCTCGGCGGTTAGAAGCCCGCCTTGAAGAGCTTCAAGCCATTCAATGAACGTCTCCTCCCCCTTCATCCACCGCCCGGTAGCCACGACGCTGCTGACGCTGGGCGTCGCCATCGCCGGGATGATCGCGTTCTCGCTGCTGCCGGTGGCGCCGCTGCCGCAGGTGGACTTCCCGACCATCGCCGTGCAGGCCTCGCTGCCGGGCGCCAGTCCGGAGACGATGGCGTCGACCGTGGCGACGCCGCTCGAGCGGACGCTCGGCACCATCGCCGGCGTCACCGAGATCACGTCCTCCTCGTCGCTGGGCAACAGCCGCGTGATCCTGCAGTTCGACCTGTCGCGCAACATCGACGGCGCGGCGCGCGACGTGCAGGCCGCGCTCAATGCCGCGCGCACGCTGCTGCCGACGGGGATGCCGAGCAACCCGACCTACCGCAAGGTGAACCCGGCCGACGCGCCGATCATGGTGCTGACGCTGACGTCGGCCACCATGTCGCGCGGCCAGATGTACGACGCCGCTTCGACCATCCTGGCGCAGAAGATCTCTCAGGTGGACGGCATCGGCCAGGTCGTCGTCGGCGGCGCCTCGCTGCCCGCGGTGCGCGTCGAACTGAATCCCCTAGCGCTCAACAAGCTCGGGCTGTCGGCCGAGGACGTGCGCACCGCCATCACGACGACCAACGTCAACCGTCCCAAGGGCTTCGTCGAGGACGACACGCGCCACTGGCAGCTGCTCGCCAACGACCAGGCGATGCACGCCTCCGACTATATGCCGGTGATCGTCGCCTACAAGAACGGCGCCGCCGTGCGCCTGACCGACGTCGCCAGCGTCGAGGATGGCGTGCAGGACGTGCGCAACGCCGGTCTCTCCAACGGCAAGCCGGCCGTGATGATGATCCTCTACCGCCAGCCGGGCGCCAACATCATCGAGACCGTCGACCGCGTGCGTGCCCTGCTGCCTTCCCTGCATGCCTCGATTCCCGGCGCCATCGACCTCAACGTCATGATGGACCGCACGCCGACGATCCGCGGCTCGCTGCACGACGTCGAGCGCACGCTGATGATGTCGGTCGCGCTGGTCGTCATGGTGGTGTTCCTGTTCCTGCGCAACGGGCGCGCCGCGCTGATCCCGAGCGTCACCGTGCCGGTGTCGCTGATCGGCACCTTCGCCGTCATGTACCTGTTCGGCTACAGCCTCAACACGCTCTCGCTGATGGCGCTGACCATCGCCACCGGCTTCGTGGTGGACGACGCCGTGGTGGTGCTCGAGAACGTCTCGCGCCACATCGAGGAAGGCATGAAGCCCTTCGCCGCGGCGCTCGCCGGCGCGCGCGAGGTCGGCTTCACCGTGCTGTCGATGAGCCTCTCGCTGATCGCCGTGTTCATCCCCATCCTGCTGATGGGCGGCATCATCGGCCGGCTGTTCCGCGAGTTCGCCGTCACGCTTTCGGCCGCGATCCTGGTGTCGCTGGCGATGTCGCTGACCACCACGCCGATGATGTGCGCGCGGCTGCTCAAAGCGCGCGGCGAGGAGAAGCACGGGCGCTTCTATCACGCCAGCGAGCGTCTCTTCGCCCGCACGCTGCGCGGCTACGAGGTGACGCTCGACTGGGCGCTGGCCCACGGCCGCCTGATGCTGCTGGTGCTGGCGGCGACCATCGGCTTCAACGTCTATCTCTACGTGATCGTGCCGAAGGGCTTCTTCCCGCAGCAGGACGTCGGCCGCCTGATCGGCAGCATCCAGGCCGACCAGGCCATCTCGTTCCAGGCCATGCGCGAGAAGCTGGCGAACTTCGTCGAGATCGTGCGCAGCGATCCGGCGGTCGACAACCTCGTCGCCTTCACCGGCGGCGGCCAGCGCAATTCGGGCTTCATGTTCGTCGCGCTGAAGCCGCTCGCCGAGCGCAAGATCTCGGCGGACAAGGTCATCGCGCGGCTGCGCGGCAAGCTGGCGCGCGAGCCGGGCGCCAGCCTGTTCCTGCAGCCGCAGCAGGACATCCGCATCGGCGGCCGGCCCGCCAACGCGCAATACCAGTACACGCTGCAGGCCGACAACATCGACGAGCTGCGCACCTGGGAGCCGCGCATCCGCCAGGCCATGTCGCAGCTGCCGCAACTGGCGGACGTCAACACCGACCAGCAGGACAAGGGCCTGCAGACCAGCCTGGTGATCGACCGCGCCGCCGCAGCGCGGCTCAACATCCCCGTGAGCCTGATCGACCAGACGCTCAACGACCTGTTCGGCCAGCGCCAGGTGTCGACGATCTACCACCCGCTCAACCAGTACCACGTCGTGCTCGAGGCGGCGCCGCAGTACTGGCAGAGCCCGCAGACGCTCAAGGACATCTTCGTCGTCGCGCCCGGCGGCCTGCAGGTGCCGCTCTCGGCCATCGCCCACTACGAGATCACGTCGACGCCGCTGGCCGTCAACCACCAGGGCCAGTTCGCCGCGTCCACCATCTCCTTCAACCTGCCGCCGAACGTCTCGCTGTCGCAGGCCACGCGCGCCATCGACAGCGCCATCCTGCGGCTCGACGCGCCGACTTCGGTGCACGGCAGCTTCCAGGGCACGGCCAAGGCCTTCCAGGAATCGCTGTCCAGCCAGCCGCTGCTGATCCTGCTGGCGCTGGTCACCGTCTATCTCGTGCTGGGCATGCTCTACGAGAGCCTGGTGCATCCGCTGACCATCCTGTCGACGCTGCCCTCGGCGGGCGTCGGCGCGCTGCTCGCGCTGCTGGCCTTCGGCAGCGAGCTGTCGATCATCGCGCTGATCGGCATCATCCTGCTGATCGGCATCGTCAAGAAGAACGCCATCATGATGATCGACTTCGCGATCGACACCGAGCGGCGCGAAGGCGTGTCGCCGCGCGAGGCAATCCGCAAGGCCTGCCTGCTGCGCTTCCGGCCGATCATGATGACCACCATGGCCGCACTGTTCGGCGCCATCCCGCTGGCCATCGGCTTTGCCGAGGGCGCCGAGTTCCGCCGCCCGCTCGGCATCTCGATCGTCGGCGGCCTGATCCTCAGCCAGCTGCTGACGCTCTACACGACGCCCGTGGTCTACCTCTACCTCGACCGCTTCCGCCTGTGGTGCCTGGCGCGCCGCCCCAACAGCCGCCGCACGCCGCCGGCGCAACTCGCCCGAGACCCATCATGACCGCTCGCCGACTCTCGCCGCTGCTCGTTCCCCTGCTCCTCGCCGGCTGCGCCGTCGGGCCCGACTACCAGCGCCCCGACGTCGAGACGCCGGCCGCCTACAAGGAAGCCGGCAACTGGAAGAAGGCCGAGCCGAAGGACGAGGCGCCGCGCGGCGACTGGTGGCGGGTCTATGGCGACCCCGAGCTCGACAAGCTGGTTTCGCAAGTCGAGGTTTCCAACCAGAACGTGGCCGCCGCCGCGGCGCAGGTCCGCCAGGCGCTGGCGCTGCTCGGCCAGGCGCAGGCGGCGTGGTTCCCCACCGTGACGGGCAATTTCACCGGGACGCGTTCGCAGGGCACTTCGACGGCGCTCGCCGGATCGTCGGCGGGCGCCACCTCCGTGACGCTCGGTGCGCCGATCCGCAACAGCGTCCGGCCGACGGCCTCGACGAGCTGGGAAGCCGACGTCTGGGGCAAGGTTGCGCGCAACGTCGAGGCCAGCCGCAGCACGGCGCAGGCGGGCGCCGCCGACCTGCAGGCCGCCCTGCTCTCGGCGCAGGCGACCCTCGTGCAGAGCTACATGCAGTTGCGCATCAACGACGCCCAGCAGCGGCTGCTCGGCCAGACCGTCAAGGCCTACCAGCGCTCGCTCGAGATCACGCGGAACCGCTACGAAGCCGGCGTGGCCGGGCGCGTCGACGTCGCCCAGGCCGAGACCCAGCTCAAATCGACGCTGGCCCAGGCGATCGACCTGCGCGCGCAGCGCGCCCAGCTCGAACACGCGATCGCGGTGCTGCTCGGCAAGGCGCCCGCGAGCTTCGCGCTGCCGGCGGTCGATGGCGTGCCCATGCTTCCGGAAAAGCCGGGCGCCCTGCCTTCCGAACTGCTCGAACGGCGCCCCGACATCGCCGCCGCCGAGCGCCGCATGGCGCAGGCCAACGCGCAAATCGGCGTCGCCCAGGCCGCCTTCTTCCCTGCGTTGACGCTCAACGCGTCGGTCGGCTACCAGAGCTCGAGCCTGTCGCAATTGTTCGCGCTGCCCAGCCGCTTCTGGTCGATCGGGCCGGCGCTGGCGCTGACGCTGTTCGACGCCGGTGCGCGCTCGTCGCAGAAGGAGGCGGCGGTCGCCAACTACGACAAGAGCGTCGCCACCTACCGCCAGACGGTGCTCGCCGCCTTCCAGGAAGTCGAGGACAACCTCGCCACGCTCCACGTGCTCGGCGAGGAAGCCCAGGCCCAGCACGACGCGGCGCGCGCGGCCGACGAGTCGCTGCGGCTCACGCAGAACCAGTACGAGGCCGGTATCGTCAGCTATCTCAACGTCGTCACGACGCAGGCCGCGGCGTTGTCCGCGGCGCGCTCGGAACTCGACGTCGCCGGCCGGCGCCTCGTCGCCAACGTCACGCTGCAGAAGGCGCTCGGCGGCGGCTGGCAGGCGCCGCAGCCCTGAAAGGCCGCCGGCCGCGCCGCTACTGCGGCGACTGTTCCGGGGGTTCCCGCTGCTGCGTCACCGGGTTGTAGATGCGATCTCCGGGCAGTTGCTCCCACGGTCCGTTCATCGTCAGCGGGTCGGTGTCGCGGATCGACGGACCGCCGGCCAAGCCGGTATCGGCGCGCACCGGGCCTTGCGGGCCGGGCGCGTTCTGCTCGAGCTGCGGCACGCCCGGCGGACCCCACGGGATCGTGCCGCCGACCATCGGATCCGGATCCCGCGGCACGGGCCCGGCGCGATGGTTCCGTCCGGGCCAGCGTCCCGACGGCGCAGCGCGGGCCGCTTTACTGCACTTCGAAGACGAGATTGTCGCCGCCGGCCTCGGGAGGCGCGCCGAGCCCGATCGCGCCGCGCCCGGTGAGGATGAACTCCTCGCGGCGCAGCAGGATGTCGCGGCCGTTTTCCAGCGCGATGTAGGTGCCGTTGCTGGAGCGGTCGCTCAGCACGAAATGGCCGTCCTTCCAGGCGATCGCCGCATGGCGGCGCGAGGCGAGCGGCGCGCTGACGGCGATCGTGCTCGCCGCGTCGCGGCCGATGCTGATCTCGCCGCGGCCCGCCGCCAGTTCCAGGCGCGCGCCGCGGTAGTCGAGCACCAGCCTTTCGGGCGCGCGCGCCGCCTGGCTCGCGCCGACCATGGTCAGGCCGCCGTCCTGCTGCCAGATGACCTCGAAGATCGTCACCTCCTCGCTGCGCCCCTTCACGTGCGTCGCGTAGAGGCGCCGGCAGACGCCGCGCAGGTGCGGCGGCAGCGCATCGAAGGACTGGCCCGAGGTGAGGATCTGCCGCGGATTGGCGAGCGCGACGATGCGCGCCGCGAGGTTGACCGAATCGCCGAAGACGTCCTCCGCCGCCAGCACCACCGCGCCGTAATGCAGGCCGATGCGCACGCCGAGCGGGTTGCCCGCCGCCTGCTCCTGCATCGCGATCGCCGCCTGGACCGCCTGGTCGGCGCCGCCGAAGCGGCAGAGGATGGCATCGCCGATGGTCTTGACGGTGATGCCGGCGAAGCTTGCGGCGATGTCGCGCAGCGACTGCAGGCAGCGCGTGACGGCCGCGAGCGCGACGGCATTCCCGGCCGATTCGTAGAGCGCGGAGCTTCCCGCGATGTCGGCGAACAGGATGGCGGCGTCCGAGGTCTGGGGCGAGGCTTCAGGAGGCGCCATTGCAATCGATGCACTTCGCGGGCGCAATCCGCATGTTGATCACCATACCGGCATTCCGGCCGGTAGTCTAAACGATCCGCCACGCCGGGCGGCAGGCCAGTGCCAGCTGATTCCGGCAGGAAGTCCCTCGCCCCGGCCTTTTACGAGGCAATTTGATTAGTTAAAGAAAAACGATTTACTTTAACTAACGAAAAGCTTAAGGTAACGCTCGAAGGCATAGATGCGGCCGCGCCGCTGCCCTGTGACCTCGATCAACACCCCGACCCTAATCAATTCCCGAATCAAGGTATTGGCAGTCGGTGTGCTGATCTCCAAGGCGCGTTCGAGATCAGCGGACGACACCAGCGGCGTCCTGTAGAGCACGTTCAAGGCGGCGCGCGCCGTTTGAGACCGTTTGCCCAGATCGAGCACTGCATGCTCGACCTCGCTCCGCAGTGCCAGGATCTGCCGGAACACATCGCGCCCCTTGGCTGCCGTCTCCGCCACGCCGGCCAAAAAGAAGCGCACCCAGTGGATCAGATCGTTCGACACCCGCACCCGCATCAGCGCGTCGTAGTAGCTCGCCCGGTTGCGCTCGAAGAAGTCCGACAGATAAAGCGAGGGCTTCGCCAGCAGATCATTGCTCACCAGATAGAGCGGGATCAGCAGCCGCCCGATACGCCCGTTGCCATCGAGGAAAGGGTGAATCGTCTCGAACTGGTAATGGCTGATCGCCACGCGCACCAGATGCGGAACGGCGACCGTCTCGTTGTGCCAGAGCTTCTCCAGGTCGCTCATGAGATCCGGAATGCCCTCCGGGGCGGGCGGAATGAACGCCGCGTCGGCGAGGCTCGAACCGCCGATCCAGTTCTGGCTGGTGCGGAATTCGCCCGGCTGCTTGTGCTCGCCGCGCACGCCGCGCATCAGGATTTCGTGCGTCTGCCTGAGGAGCCGGTTCGACAGTGGCAGACTCTTCAGTTCGCCGATGGCGGTGTTCACCGCGTCGATGTAGTTGCGCACCTCGCGCCAGTCATCGCGCTTCTCCGGCCGGATGTCCTCCTCCGGCATCAGCGCCTCGTCGATACCCGTCTGCGTGCCCTCGATGCGGCTCGACGTCTGCGCTTCCTTGACCACATGCATCTCGATGAAGAGATCGATGTCGGGCACGATCAGCGAGAAGGCATTCAATTCGCCCAGAGCCCGATTCGCCTGTTCCAGCAGCATGTTGATGCCCGCATCCTCCCACGACCACTCGTGGTTGACCGGCACCGGCTCGAAGCTCTTGTACTGGTAGCGTGCCTTCCAGACGCCAGCCTTGAAGGTTTCGAACTTCATGCGGTTGTTGTTTTCTGAGACAAAGCCGCAACTCTACTGCCTTGCACCGCTTTAGACAACGACGGGGCGGGGGCGGGATTCGATACGCTATTTGCATATCCACCAGGAAAATATCTCAGGCCACGGAAGTGGCGCCCGGCAAGCGAATCTCCGCCGCGAATCCCGCCGGCTCCTTGCGGCGCAGCACCAGCCGGCCCTCGTGGCTCTCGGCAATCTGCGCGACGACGGCCAGTCCCAGCCCGCAGTGCCCCTTGCCGCCGCGCGCGCCGTCGAGCCGCGTGAAGGGGCGCAGCGCGCGGGCGATCTCGCCGTCGGCGATGCCGGGACCCCGGTCCTCGACCGCCAGCACGATCTCGTCGCCGTCGCGGCGCACGTCGACGACCACGGGCGCAGCGCCGTAGTCGAGCGCGTTCTCGATCAGGTTGATCAGCGCGCGGCGCAGCGCGTTGGGTCGGATCGCGACGATGGCGTCGGCGGCCTCGCGATTGACCGACACGCCGCGGCTGCGGAACGGCGCCGCCACTTCCTGCGCGAACGGCCGCAGGTCGTGCGGCGACGGCGCCTCGTCGTCGTAGCCGCGCGCGAAGGCGAGGAACTGCTCGGTGATGCGCTCGATCTCGCCGAGGTTCTGGTTGAACTCGGTGTGCCGCTCGCCGTGCTCGAGCTCGAGCAGCAGGCGCAGCCGCGTGATCGGCGAGCGCAGGTCGTGCGCCACGCCGGCGAGCATGATGGCGCGGTCCTCCTCGTGGCGGCGCAGGCGGCCGGCCATCTCGTTGTAGCGCTCGATCAGCAGGCGGCTTATCCCCAAGCCGCTGACGCCGAGGTCCTTCGGCGGCGCCGCCGGGCCGATGGATTCGAAGGCCTTGGCGAGCCGCTCGAGGGGGCGCTGCACCTGCCACAGCAGCAGCATGCCGCCGACGAAGACCACCAGGAAGCCGACGATCAGCGCGACCACCAGCGAGTTGCTGCGATGGTAGACG
>DAIDAU010000480.1 GCA_027310465.1 Rhodocyclaceae bacterium | reverse complement strand
GGTGATGGCGCCCTTGAGGTCGGTCTTGGACACCAGGTACTTGCCCGGCGGGAACGGATTCTCGCGCTGGGTGACCGGCAGGTTGATCTTCATGGATTGCCCTGTCAAAGCTGAAATGTGGGAAGTCCGGGGCGGGGTGGGGCAACGGGGTCGGCCGATGTCCGGCGTCGCCCTGGGCCGGTGCGGATTCGATATATCGAAAGTATGAGGCATGCCGGGCTTGAGCGGAAGCATCGGTCGCGGCGTGGCCAGCGCCGAGTTCGGCGAATGGTTTGCCTCGCTGCTGGGCTGGCTGGCGGCGAAGCTGCCGCCGTTCGACGACCGAGACGTTCAGAGCCAGATCTCGGGATAGCGGCGCGATTTCGGGATGTTGTTCACCAGCAGTCCGATCGCCAGCAGGATCAAGGGTCCGAATGTCGCGGGCATCAGCACGTAGAGAAACCCGAGTTCGTGTATCTGCGGGCCGCCGATGACGGCGATCAGCGCCGTCGCACCGCCGGGAGGATGCAGCGTGCGCGTCGCGTGCATGAGCGCGATCGCGGTCGCCACCGCCACAGCTTCGGCGAACCAGGGATATTGGTGCAGCAGCTTCCAGCAGGCTACGCCGACGGCCGCAGAGATGAGATGGCCGCCGACGAGATTGCGCGGCTGCGCCAAGGGGCTGCGCACCGCGCCGTAGACCAGCACGGCCGAGGCGCCGAAGGAGCCGATCATCAGCGGCAGGTCGTGGCTGTCGAAATAGGATTGCCCCATCAGCGCCACCGCGGCGATGCCGATGAAGGCGCCGATCCACGACCAGGCGATTTCCTCGTTGCTGACGCGCGGCGGGCTGCCACGCGTGGTGCCGCGCATCTTGGCGAACAGGCCGGGCATCACAGGCAGGCCTCGAGGTTGAACGCGGCCAGGAAGTCCTTGCGCAGCAGCAGGCCCGCGAGACGGCCGTGCTCGTCGACCACCGGCGCGCTGCGTCCCGGGTGGCGGCTGAACGAGGCCATGATCTCGCTGAAGCCGGCATTCCGGCCGACGCAGACGGCCGGTGCCGTCATCGCCGCGCGCACCGGCGTTTCATGGCAGCGATGCGTGATCTCGCAGGAATCGTTGATCAGGCGCAGGAACAGTTCGAGGAAGGAGTCGGCGTCGAGGCGCTGCAGGTAGTCCGTCTCGGTCAGCATGCCGAGGATGCGGCCGTCGCCATCGACCACCGGCAGGCCCTTGTAGCCGCTCTTCGCGAGGATGCCGGCGGCCTCGTCGAGCATGATGTCGGGCGACAGCGTGGGCATCCCGATGCGCATCAGGTTGTGCGCGCGCAGCCGGCCGAACAGGCGATCGACGGCGTGGCGATGCGCCAGGTGGTAGACCTCCCGAAAGTCTTCGGTGCTGACGTCGATGTAGCCGGAAATGTGCGTCATCGCGTCGAGGATGTCGTCGTCCGACAGCTCGAGTTCGGGCAGTTCCTCGGCTTCGCCCTGCGTGGATTTCTCGTCTTGTTTCATGTCGTTGCGTCTCCGCGGCGATGATAGCGGGAATGCCGTTTGAGGAAATTGAGTTCTGCTGATGAGCGGATATGGCAGACTTGCTCTCCCAACCGGGCATCAGCGCATGGAAAAAATCAATATCCTTTTGGTCTGCATGGGCAACATCTGCCGCTCGCCGACGGCCGAGGGCGTGCTGAGGACGCTGGTCGAGCGCGAAGGCCTCGCAGCGTTCTTCGAGATCGATTCCGCCGGCACGCACGGCTACCACGTCGGCGAGCCGGCCGACGAGAGGGCGCTCGAAGCGGCGCAGCGCCGCGGCTACGACTTGTCGCCGCTGCGCGCGCGGCGCGTCAGCGAAGTCGACTTCATGCGCTTCGACCGCATCCTGGCGATGGATCGCGACAACCTGTCGCTGCTGCAGCGCGCCTGCCCGGTGGAGCACAAGCACAAGCTGGGACTGTTCCTCGAATATGCGGGCAGCTGCGAGGAGCGGGAAGTGCCGGATCCTTACTATGGCGGCGGCGATGGCTTCGAGCGCGTGCTCGATCTCGTCGAGGACGCGGCGCGCGGCCTGATCGCCGCGATGCGCGAGCGGCGCCTCTGAAACGAAAACGGGCACGCGATCGCGTGCCCGTTTCGTCTGCCGCGCACGGCGGTCAGGGGTGCTTGGTTTCCACCATCTGCAGCGGTTCCTGCGAGACGACCGGAGCGGACTTCGGCTTGCGGCCGAGCGGCTTCGGCATCTCTTCGACGGGGGCCGGCGCGGTTTGGCCGGCTGCCGTCTCGATCATGACCAGGCCGGCCTGCTGCAGGTTTTCGGCAAGGTTCACGGGTTCGGCAGCGGCCGGAGCGGGAGCCGCCACGGGCGCGGGTTCGACGACGATCGGCGCCGCCTCCGCTGGTGCCTCGAACTGCGAGGGCGCTGCTGCGATGGCGGCAGGCGCTTCGGCAGCGACGGTTTCGGCTGGCGCCGCGGACGGCTGCGGCGCTGCGACGACGGGCGTCGGCCAAGGCATCGGGCGCTGCGCCGGCTGCTCGGCCAGCGCTTCGCGCGCCGCGGGGACGGCTGCGGCGGGCTGCTCCGCGGCCGTCTCGGCAGCCGCTTCGGCCAGGCCTGCGGCTTCGCCGTTACGGCGTTCGCCGCGTCCGCGGCCACCGCGGCGGCCACGACGGCGGCCGCCATCGGACGGCGCCTGGCCTTCGGCCTGCGGGGCGCCTTCGGCCGGCACGGCGTGGGCAGCGGTCTCGGTTTCCGCGGCTGGTTGGGGTTCGGGACGCGGGGCCTTCGGTTGACGCTCGCCGCGCTCCGGGCGCTCGGCCTTCTCCGGCCGTTCGCCGCGCTGCCGGCGTCCGGGCTGGGCTTCCTCTTCGCGCGCTTGGCGTTGCTCGCCGCGCGCTTCGGCGCGCTCCTTGCGTTCCTTGCGCTCGCCGCGCGGCGCGCGTTCCTCGCGCTCGGCACGGGCGGGCCGCTCCTCGCGTTCCGCACGGGCACCGTGCTCTTCGCGTTCCTCGCGGCCTTCCTTGCCGCGGCCACGTCCGCGACCGCGCTCTCCGCCACGCTCAGTGCGCTCGCCGCGTTCGCGGCGGCCGGGCTTCTCGGCCTTCTTCGGTGCGACGGGCTCCGCTTCCTGCTTGTTGCCGCGGAACCACGAGAATATCTTGGCGATGATGCCGGGCTCCTCGGCTTCGGCCTTGGCGGCCGGCTTGGGTGCCGCCACCGGCGCCGGCTGCTCGGGCGTGATGCCCTTGACGGCGGCCTCGGCGCGCGGCGCGCGCGGCTCGTTCTGCGCGGACGGCGGCTGGTAGCCTTCTTCCGCCGGCTTCTCGGCCATCTGGTAGCTCGGCAGCGAGATGCCTTCCTGGTTCAGCTGGTCGTGGCGCAGGCGCACGATCTCATGCGCCGGCGTCTCGAGATGACGGTTCGGCACGATGATCAGGTTGATGCGGTGGCGCATCTCGATGCGCGCGATGTCGACGCGCTTCTCGTTGAGCAGGAAGGTGCCGACGTCGACCGGGACCTGCACGTGCAGCGCGCCGGTGTTCTCCTTCATCGCTTCCTCTTCGAGGATGCGCAGGATGTGCAGCGCGGCGGACTCGGTCGAGCGGATGTGGCCGGTGCCGGTGCAGCGCGGGCAGGTGATGTAGCTGGTTTCAGCCAGCGCGGGGCGCAGGCGCTGGCGCGACAGTTCGAGCAGGCCGAAGCGGCTGATCTTGCCGGTCTGGACGCGGGCGCGGTCGAAGTGCAGCGCATCGCGCAGGCGGTTCTCGACTTCGCGCTGGTTCTTCGCCGATTCCATGTCGATGAAGTCGATGACGATCAGGCCGCCGAGGTCGCGCAGGCGCAGTTGGCGGGCGATCTCATCGGCGGCTTCGCAGTTGGTGCGCAGGGCGGTCTCTTCGATGTCGCTGCCGCGCGTCGCGCGGCCGGAGTTCACGTCGATGGAGACGAGCGCCTCGGTGTGGTCGATGACGATGGCGCCGCCGGACGGCAGGTTCACCTGGCGCGAGTAGGCCGACTCGATCTGGTGCTCGATCTGGAAGCGCGAGAACAGCGGCACGTCGTCGCGGTAGCGCTTGATGCGGTTGACGTTGTCCGGCATCACGGTGGCCATGAAGTGGCGCGCCTGCTCGAAGATCTCGTCGGTGTCGATGAGGATCTCGCCGATGTCGGCATGGAAGTAGTCGCGGATGGCGCGGATGACCAGGCTGGACTCGAGGTAGATCAGGAAGGCGCCCGTCTGCGACTTGGCGGCGCCTTCGATGGCGCGCCACAGCTGCATCAGGTAGTTCATGTCCCACTCGAGTTCTTCCTTGCTGCGGCCGATGCCCGCGGTGCGGGCGATCAGGCTCATGCCGCCGGGCACTTCGAGCTGGTCCATGAC
>DAIDAU010000450.1 GCA_027310465.1 Rhodocyclaceae bacterium | reverse complement strand
CCATACAACCATGGGATAGCCGCGGGTATCGCCAATGGAATATTCGGAGCCGCCGCCGGCGGGCCGGGTGGCGCCGGGCCAATTCGGCTAGAATCCGCCGCTTCGGCAAAACTACAGATTCGACGATGGCACTGATAGTTCAAAAGTACGGCGGCACTTCGATGGGATCGCCGGAGCGCATCCGCAACGTCGCCAGGCGCGTGGCGCGCTGGAAGGCCCAGGGGCACCAGCTGGTGGTGGTGGTGTCCGCCATGTCGGGCGAGACGAATCGCCTGATCGCGCTTGCCAAGGACGTGTCGCCGCGACCCGATTCGCGCGAGCTCGACGTCATAGTGTCGACGGGCGAGCAGGTGACGATCGCCCTGCTGGCGATGGCGCTCAAGGACCTCGGCCTCGAGGCGAAGAGCTACACCGGCGGCCAGGTGAAGGTCCTGACCGACAGCACCTTCACCAAGGCGCGCATCCTCGACATAGACAGCGACAACGTGCGCCGCGATCTCAATGCCGGCACGATCGTCATCGTCGCGGGCTTCCAGGGCGTCGACCAGGACGGCAACATCACGACGCTCGGCCGCGGCGGTTCGGATACCTCGGGCGTGGCGCTCGCCGCCGCGCTCAAGGCCGACGAATGCCAGATCTACACCGACGTTGACGGCGTCTATACGACCGATCCGCGCATCGTGCCCGAGGCGCGCAAGCTCGATCGCATCACCTTCGAGGAGATGCTCGAGATGGCGAGCCTCGGCTCCAAGGTGCTGCAGATCCGCTCGGTCGAGTTCGCCGGCAAGTACAAGGTCAAACTGCGCGTCCTCTCCAGCTTCGAGGAAGAAGGCCAGGAGACGATGGGCACGCTCATCACTTTCGAGGAAGACAGCAAGATGGAACAACCGATCATTTCCGGCATTGCCTTCAACCGCGACGAAGCCAAGCTCACCGTCCTCGGCGTGCCCGACCGTCCCGGCGTCGCCTACCAGATCCTGGGCGCCATCGCGGACGCCAACATAGACGTCGACATGATCATCCAGAACGTCGGCCACGACGGCACCACCGACTTCTCGTTCACCGTGCCGCGCGGCGAGTTCGAGCGCGCCAAGAAGATTCTCGAGGAGAAGGTCAGCCCTCACGTGGGCGCGCGCGCCGTCGAAGGCGACAGCAAGATATGCAAGGTCTCGGCCGTCCGCGTCGGCATGCGCTCGCATCCCGGGGTGGCGAGCAAGATGTTCCGCGTGCTGGCCGAGGAGGGCATCAACATCAAGATGATCTCGACCTCGAAGATCAAGATTTCCGTCGTCGTCGACGAGAAATACCTGGAGCTGGCGGTGCGCGTGCTGCACAAAGCCTTCGATCTGGACCAGGCTGCGGCATAAGCATATAATCCGCCGGCGTTGCGCCGCCCACCGGCGCACGCGCGCAGTATCCGGAGAAGTGGCCGAGTGGTCGAAGGCACTCCCCTGCTAAGGGAGCATACGGGCACAAACCTGTATCGAGGGTTCGAATCCCTCCTTCTCCGCCATCATGCAGACCTACACATCAAACGGAGATAGACACAAAATGAATCAGTCACGCCGCACCCTGCTGAAGATCGGTGGCGCCGCTCTCGCCATGATTCCGGTGGTCGCCCTGGCCGCCAAGAACGACGCCATGCGCGCCGCGATGAAGTACAAGGATTCGCCGGACGGCGACAAGAAGTGCATCACCTGCGTGCAGTTCGTGCCCGGCAAGTCGGCCACCGACAAGGGCGGCTGCAAGCTGTTCCCCGGCGACACCGAAGTGTCCCCGAACGGTTCCTGCGTCGCCTGGGCCAAGAAGCCCTGATTTCCGCTTCGGCGATCGACGAGAAAGGGCGCTTCGGGCGCCCTTTCTTTTTGTGCGCCGCGGCCCGCTGTTGCGGGCGCACAAACGCCTCACGAAATTCCCGAAATCTTGCGAATCCCTTCACACAAACCCTCCCGCTTGTGTAGCATATGCGCCTGTCGGACCGCGACTGGCGATCAAGCGGTTTGCCGAGGGAGAAGAAGCTCGAGGCCAAACGATCGCAACTTTTCCATTTTTTCGATAACAACGAAAGGTCTATCAACATGAACAAGTCGGAACTGATCGAAGCCATTGCCAAGGAAGCCGATCTGTCGAAGGCCGCCGCCGGCGCGTTTCTCGACGCCACGATCGCTGCCGTGACGAAGGCTGTTTCCAAGGGCGACAGCGTCACCCTGGTCGGCTTTGGCACCTTCAAGTCGTCCAAGCGTGCCGCGCGCACGGGCCGCAATCCGGCCACCGGCAAGGAGATCAAGATCGCTGCGACCACCGTGCCGCGCTTCACCGCCGGCGCCGCGTTCAAGGCCGCCGTTGCGGGCAAGAAGGCGAAGAAGTAAGCGGTCTTCGCGTCCCGAACAAAACGGGGCCGCTGGCCCCGTTTGTTTTTGGTCGCGTGACGCCGCGACCGGCGCATTACGGAACATCAATGGTCAGCAAGGACGATCTGGCGCGCTACGTATTCGGCATCGACGAGATCGACGCCCAGCATCGCGCGCTGTTCGAATTCATCTACAAGCTCGATGCCGCCATCCCGACGAGCGACAGCTGGGTCATCGTCCAGCAGACGCTCAACGACCTCAACTTCTGGGCGCGCGTGCACTTCGCGGTGGAGGAGAGCCTGATGCGGCTGATGGGCTTTCCCGAAGCCGCCGCTCACAACGCCGCGCACGCGAATTTCATGGAGACCATCGCGCGCCTGAAGAAGCAGTCGCTGCGCAAGGACATCGCGCGCGACACCTCCCGTTTCCTCAACGACTGGCTGCGCCACCACATCGACGTCGAAGACCGGAAATACGCCGAGTATTTCCGATCGCGCTGCAAGGCGCGGACGTCCTAGACCAGGGCCTGCCGCGCCGCCGCGGCACGTTCGGCCAGCCGTCTCAGTCCGAGCCGCGGCAAGGCCGCATGGAGACGCTCGGGACGCGCCGTTGCCAGCAGCGTCAAGCGCGCGGTTCCCTGCGCAGCTTCGCCCGCGGTCCTCACCACTTGGCGCGCTACCGCCTCGGCGACATCGACGAGCTCGGCGCGGCCGGCGCAGGCCGCCGCGAGCGCCGGCTTGAGGAAGCTGTAGTGGGTGCAGCCGAGCACCAGCCGGTCCGCGCCTTGGGCCAGCAGCGGCTCCAGCTTGGCCCGCACCTCGGCGTCGAAGTCGGCGCCGTCGAGGTTCAGCGTCTCGACGCGCGTCGCCCAGCCGGGGCAGGCCTCGACGAACACCCGGACGCCGTCGGCATGCTCGCGGATCAGGCGCCCCAGCCGCTCGCTGCGCGCCGTCGATTCGGTGGCGAGCACGGCGATGCGGCGCGTCCGGCTGCCGTGCGCGGCCGGCTTGACGCCGGGTTCCACGCCGACCACCGGCACGCCGCGCAGCTCGGCGCGCAGCGCCTGCACCGCGGCGGCCGTCGCCGTGTTGCAGGCGACGACGATCGTCGTGCAGCCCTCCGCGACGAGCTGCCGGCCGATCGCCAGCACGCGGCCGCGGATGAAGTCGTCGTGCTTGTTGCCGTACGGCACGTGCGCCGTGTCGGCGAGATAGACCAGATCGGCGCGGGGCAGGGCGTCGGCGATCGCGGCGAGCACCGAAAGGCCGCCGAGTCCCGAATCGAAGACGCCGATCAAGCCGCGCTGCTCAGTGATGCCCGCCGATCGCCGAGACCGGGATCTTGCCGATCTTGATCATCCATTCGTGCGGGCCTGCCTGGTGCACCGAGGTGCCGCCGGAGTCGACCGCGACGGTCACCGGCATATCCTTGACCTCGAACTCGTAGATCGCCTCCATGCCGAGGTCGGCGAAGGCGACGACCTTCGCCGCCTTGATGGCTTTCGCCACCAGATAGGCGGCGCCGCTGACGGCCATGAGGTAAGCCGACTTGTGCTTCTTGATCGCCTCGATCGCCTCCGGTCCGCGCTCGGCCTTGCCGACCATCGAGATGATGCCGGTCTGCGCGAGCATCATCTCGGTGAACTTGTCCATGCGCGTGGCCGTCGTCGGGCCGGCCGGACCCATGACTTCGTCGCGCACCGGATCGACGGGACCGACGTAGTAGATGACGCGGTTGGTGAAGTCCACCGGCAGCTTTTCGCCCTTGACCAGCATGTCCTGGATGCGCTTGTGCGCGGCGTCACGGCCGGTCAGCAGCTTGCCGTTGAGCAGCAGCACCTGGCCGGGCTTCCACTTGGCGACTTCCTCCTTGGTCAGCGTGTCGAGGTTGACGCGCGTGGCGACGTTGGTGTCGGGCTGCCAGGTGACCTTGGGCCAATCGTCGAGCGACGGCGGCGTCAGCACAGCGGGGCCGGAACCGTCGAGGTGGAAATGCACGTGGCGCGTGGCGGCGCAGTTGGGGATCATCGCGACCGGCAGCGAGGCGGCGTGCGTCGGGTAGTCGAGGATCTTGACGTCGAGCACGGTGGTGAGGCCGCCGAGTCCCTGCGCGCCGATGCCCAGCGCATTGACCTTCTCGTAGAGTTCGAGGCGCAGTTCCTCGACGCGGCTCTTCGGGCCGCGCGCCTGGAGTTCGTGGATGTCGACCGGCGCCATCAGCGACTCCTTCGCCAGCAGCATGGCCTTTTCCGGCGTGCCGCCGATGCCGAGTCCGAGGATGCCCGGCGGGCACCAGCCGGCGCCCATGGTCGGCACTGTCTTCAGCACCCAGTCGACGATCAAGTCGGAAGGATTCAGCGCGTAGAACTTCGACTTGTTCTCCGAGCCGCCGCCCTTGGCGGCGCAGATCACTTCGACGTGATCGCCGGGGACGATCTCGTAGTGCACCACGGCGGGCGTGTTGTCGCGCGAATTCTTGCGGGCGCCGGCCGGATCGAGCAGCACCGAGGCGCGCAGCTTGTTGTCCGGGTTCGTATAGGCGCGGCGCACGCCCTCGTCGACCATTGCCTGCACCGACATCTTGGCGTCCCATCGGGCGTCGCGGCCGACCTTGAGGAACACCACGGCGATGCCGGTGTCCTGGCAGATCGGGCGGTGGCCTTCGGCGCACATGCGCGAATTGGTCAGGATCTGCGCGATGGCGTCTTTCGCGGCGGGGCTTTGCTCGCGCTCGTAGGCGGCGCCCAGGGCCTTGATGTAGTCGAGCGGGTGGTAGTAGCTGATGTACTGGAAAGCGTCGGCGATGGAGGCGATGAAGTCCTCCTGGCGAATGGCGGCGGTCATGAGCTTCTCGATTGTCCTAAGGGGGGCCGGGGAGGCGAACGCTCGGCCGCAGATGCGGTCAACCCGTTCGCGAAAACGCCGCGGATTTTATCATTGGCCGCGGGGTGGGCTTTGCCCCTCCGGGGTGTAAGTGCTCTGTAAGATATAGCTGTTTCAATTTCGGCGATAAAATTAATCGTTCTGCGTCCGCCCGGACGCCCATCGGGGAAGGCAAAGCAGCGCGTTCGCGCGGCCGCCCCTCCGGTGTTCCAAGCTAAAGGAGAGGTGTAGATGTCATCGTCGATCGAGTCGGTCCTACAAGAAAACCGCGTCTTCAATCCGCCCGAAGAGGCCGTCAAGCGCGCCACGATCTCCGGCATGGCCGCCTATGATGCGCTGTGCAAGGAGGCCGAGCAGGACTACGCCGGCTACTGGGCCCGCCTGGCGAAGGAGCACGTGGCCTGGAAGCAGCCCTTCACCAAGTCGCTCGACGAATCGGAAGCGCCGTTCTACAAGTGGTTCACCGACGGCAAGCTCAACGTCTCCTACAACTGCCTCGACAAGAACGTCGAAGCCGGCCTCGGCGACAAGGTCGCCATCATCTTCGAAGCCGACGACGGCAAGGTCACCAAGGTCACCTACAAGGAACTGCTGGCGAAGACCGCGCAGTTCGCCAACGCGCTGAAGGCCAGGGGCATCAAGAAGGGCGACCGCGTCCTGATCTACCTGCCGATGTCGGTCGAAGGCGTCGTCGCCATGCAGGCCTGCGCCCGCATCGGCGCGATCCATTCGGTGGTGTTCGGCGGCTTCTCCGCCAAGTCGGTGCAGGAGCGCATCCAGGATGCGGGCGCCGTGGCCGTCATCACGGCCGACGAGCAGCACCGCGGCGGCAAGCCGATCCCGCTCAAGCCCGCCGTCGACGAGGCGCTCGGCCTGGGTGGCTGCGAGTCGATCAAGACCGTCATCGTCTACAAGCGCGGCAGCGGCAACGCCGCGATGGTCGCCGGCCGCGACGTCTGGTGGCACGACGCCATCGCCGGCCAGTCGGCCACCTGCGAACCCGAGTGGGTCGAAGCCGAACACCCGCTGTTCCTGCTCTACACCTCCGGCTCGACCGGCAAGCCGAAGGGCGTCCAGCATTCGTCGGGCGGCTACCTGCTGCACGCCATCATCACGATGAAGTGGGTTTTCGACATCAAGCCCGAAGACGTCTTCTGGTGCACCGCCGACATCGGCTGGGTCACGGGCCACACCTACATCACCTACGGTCCGCTCGCCTGCGGCGCCACCGAGATCGTCTTCGAAGGCGTGCCGACCTACCCGGACGCCGGCCGCTTCTGGAAGACCATCGCCGACCACAAGGTCAACATCTTCTACACCGCGCCGACGGCGATCCGCTCGCTGATCAAGGCCTCCGAGACGACGCCCGCCACGCATCCGAAGAACTACGACCTCTCCAGCCTGCGCATCCTCGGCACGGTGGGCGAGCCGATCAACCCCGAAGCCTGGATGTGGTACTACAACAACGTCGGCGGCGGCCGCTGCCCGGTCGTCGACACCTTCTGGCAGACGGAGACCGGCGGCCACATGATCACGCCGCTGCCGGGCGCCACGCCGCTGGTGCCGGGTTCCTGCACGCTGCCCCTGCCGGGCATCCAGGCCGCCATCGTCGACGAGACCGGCCACGACGTCGAGTGGGGCAAGGGCGGCTTCCTGGTCGTCAAGAAGCCCTGGCCGGCGATGATCCGCACCATCTGGGGCGATCCCGAGCGCTACAAGAAGTCCTACTTCCCGGCCGACTTCGGCGGCAAGATCTACCTTGCCGGCGACGGCGCGGTGCGCGACGCCAAGACCGGCTACTTCACCATCATGGGCCGCATCGACGACGTGCTCAACGTCTCCGGCCACCGCATGGGCACGATGGAGATCGAGTCGGCGCTGGTGTCCAACCCGATCGTCGCCGAGGCGGCGGTGGTGGGCCGTCCCGACGACCTGACCGGCGAGGCGGTGTGCGCCTTCGTCGTGCTCAAGCGTCCGCACCCGACCGGCGACGAGGCGCACAAGATCGCCACCGAGCTGCGCAACTGGGTCGGCAAGGAGATCGGCCCGATCGCCAAGCCCAAGGAAATCCGCTTCGGCGACAACCTGCCGAAGACGCGCTCGGGCAAGATCATGCGCCGCCTGCTGCGTTCGCTGGCCAAGGGCGAAGACATCACGCAGGACGTGTCGACGCTCGAGAATCCCGCGATCCTCGACCAGCTCAAGCAGGCGAGCTGATCTTCGGGACGATGCAGAAAGAAGGGCGCCCGCGGGCGCCCTTTTTTTGACGCTTGCCGGCGCCTTTCTCCATGCGCCAGCCTAGAATCGCTACGGGGAAGGAGGGGAAGCCATGAACCGTTCGAGCCTCACGGCGCAGCGCCTGGCGGCCTTGTTCCTGCTCGGCTGCGTGCTGTTCAACTGGCCGCTGTTAGCCTTGTTCAACCGCAGCGCCGAAGTCTTCGGCATTCCGCTGCTGTATGCCTTCGTCTTCGGCAGCTGGGCGGTTCTGAT
>DAIDAU010000419.1 GCA_027310465.1 Rhodocyclaceae bacterium | reverse complement strand
CCTCAAGGCCTTGGGTTATGGCTTCGACGCCCCAACCCAAAGCTGGAACAAGTTGCAGTAATGCCACGCGGATATCATGTCCGCTTTCTCATCCCCGGCGGGGCCACCCGCCGGGTGCCTCGCCTCGCATTTGGAGGAAGTGATGGGTAAGAAAACAGAACGGCTGGCGAATCGCCTGGCCGAGATCTACTCAAAGGATCGCCAATCGGGAGCCAAGAACGTCGGCAACCTCGCGGCGAGCCTCAAGCGCACCGTCAGTGCGATCGGCGGTATTACCGAACGAAAGTTCATGTCGGGGCTGGAGGTGGTTGATGTATTGACTGCCGACGATCGCGAGGCCTTGCAAAAGGCAGCGCGCATTCTGTCTCATCTCGCCGGCGAGGCGACCGTGGCAAAGCGCATGGTGAAGCGTACCGAGACTGAGTATAAGGATCGGTACGAACGCCTGTTACGTGAAGCCAGGGTCGAAGTCGCAAAGGTGCTGGCGTCAGCGTCCGTCGAGGACATGATTGTCGGCATCCTCTGGCGTCGTTCGTGGATGGTACGCAATCTCGACGACGCACTGCGCGACGCATCGAGTCCGAGCCCGCGGGGCTGGTCCATGCAACGCTCGCTTGAGCACTACCTGCAGTCCGCTCTGGACGATCTTATTGGCGAGGTAGCCTCTGATGCAGCCAGCAAGAACGTCCCGCTTGCTGACGTCTTGACGCCAATGGTTGCCAGGTTGAAAGAGCACCGACCGAAGATCCTCGAGCGAGACGCTGTCCTGATCGCCCGGATCAAGAATCGGTGCGAGCAGGAAGCTGCCGGCACCACGGAAACCAAGTAGGCGCGGTTTCATCTTCTCCCCTCATGCCCGCGCAAGCGGGCTTTTCGGAGCGCACGGATATGCGTTGCGAAAAGCCCGCCGCCAGGTCAGGTTCGTCACGACAGGAGAATCGGCTCCGACAACACCCGATGCCCCATGAGCCTCGAGCTCGCGAATGGTTTTTAGCAGTAGGTGAAGCCGCTGCCTGCGGCTTCCAAAGCGCCCTGCCAGCCTCGTAGGACGCCCTGGAAGACGCAGGATTGTTCCACCGCCACCTGACGGTATCAGGTCGCCCTGCCGGCGTAACCGGCTGCCCTATGAGCGCTTCGGCCTGGATGCAATGGGCGCCCCTCGCAAGAGGTCCAGGTCACGTCAAATCCACCCCTCGGGGAACGCCATGTTCCCCGCAAGGGCGTCGCTCACGCGACGGCATGGCGTTCCTCGCTTTCTGAAAGGAAGTCACCATGCTCTCTTCTTCGTTCTCGTTGCTTTCCGACCAATCCTTGCTCGCCATTCTGCTTGGCGGCGACGTCGCGCAGCAGCTGGCCGGCGTCCCATTGAGCGAGATCTTCGAGGTTCAACCCACAAGCGAGTCCGCAGTCTGCGAGGCCCGCTACCTCGCCCAGCCCGTTGTTCACGCCGCGAAGGAGCTTTTCGGGCGTGCGCTGCGCGAGCGTCTCCAGTGCGGATCGGCGCTGACGAGTCCGCAGATCGTCAAGGACTACCTAGCCAGCCGCATCGGGAATCTGCCGCACGAGGTCTTTGTCGTGTTGCTGCTCGACACGCAGAACCGCCTGATCCATTACGAGGAGTTGTTTCGCGGGACGCTGCATCAAACGAGCGTGTATCCCCGCGAAGTCGTGAAGTGCGCCTTGGCCTACAACGCTGCATCGGCCATCTTCGCGCACAACCACCCGTCTGGCGTAACGGAGCCCTCTGGGGCCGACGAACACCTTACGGACTCGCTGAAACAGGCCTTGGGCCTGGTCGGCGTGAAAGTGCTGGACCACGTCATCGTCGCCGGCGACGCAACGATGTCTTTCGCGGAGCGCAGCTTGCTCTGATCTTTGGTCTGCCGGATCCACCACGCAGGCCTCCATCTCTCATTTCAACCACAAGGAGTCATCATGGCTTTGATCTTCTCGCGCCTCGCGCGCAACTTCATCAAGAACGGCTATTTCCCAACCGACGATGTCACCCTGGGGCACATCCTGGGTGCCGTCGACATCGGCGCCGGCCGGGTCCGCGTATTGGATCCGTGCTGCGGCGAAGGTGTCGCACTCGCCGAGGTCAAGAATCACCTGACCGAGTGCGGTGCCGCTGTGTCGGCCTATGGCGTCGAGTTCGATCCGGAGCGTGCCTGGCACGCCAAGGAACTGCTCGATCGCGTGGCGCACGCCGACGTCGCCGACGTCTTCGTGACGGCGCGCAGCGTCGGCATGCTGTTCCTCAACCCGCCCTATGGCAACGTGGTGTCGGACAAGGCTGGAACCGGCGATCGAGCGAAAGCCGATCGACTGGAAAAGGTCTTCTTCCGTCGCACCATGAGTTGGCTGCAGTTCGGCGGCGTCCTGGTGCTGATCGTCCCGCACTACGTGCTCGACACGGAGTTCGCAACGCTGATCGCGCGAAACTTCGATCGGGTGCAGGCCTTCATGGCGCCGGAACAGCAGTTCAAGCAGTGCGTGCTGTTCGGCGTCAAGCGGCGCAGCGACGCGCCGGACCCTGCCCTGGTGAAAGCCCTGGAGCAGATCGGCGCCGGCACTCTGCCGGCAGAACTGCCTGACCAATGGAGCGATGAGCCCTACTTGGTGCCGCAGGCCTCCGACGATGCGGGTTTTGCCTTCAACGCAGTGCGGATCGACGGCGCGCAGCTGGGCGTCGAGCTCGAGCGACTGGCGGGCTTTACGTTGTGGCCGCAGTTCGGCTCGACGTTCTCGGCAGCCGAGAGGCCTCATCGGCGACCGTTGCGGAACCTGTCCAGATGGCACTTGGCGCTCGCGCTGGCGGCCGGACAGATCTGCGGCGCGGTGCACGCCGGCGACGGCCGCACGCTGCTGATCAAGGGCGACACGTTCAAGGAAAAGGACGTGGTCGTTGAGCAGAGCGCGAACGCCGACGGCGCGATCCAGGAAACGCGGATCGCCACCGACAAGTTCGTGCCCGTCATTCGCGGTATCGATTTCACGCCTGGCCCGACGTTTGGGTCGATCGTGACGATTCGCTGAGGAGGTCCGCCATGACTGCTCTTTATCGCATGGAGGAGCTTTCCGACGTCTTCGTCGATGCCTGTTTGCGGGATGCGGCCGGAAGGCTGCTGTTTCTCTCCTGCTACGGCCGCGATACCTCGATCCAGCAGCTGTTCTCGGCGTTCTCGCTGCCGACGTCGCAAGGCGGTCTCGAAAGCTTCCGGCTGAGAGATCCCGGCAACCGGAGCCATCCGGTCGAAGTCGGCGAAGCTGATCGGCTCAACAAGCTGACCGGCCGGCTGCCGCGCGACAACCTGTTCGGCAACCTGGCGCATGCCTGGGTCTATGACCCGCGCTTGTGCGAGGCCGACTATGCGAACCGCGTGGCCTGGCTTGTCGATCGACAGGAAGCGCTGCAGGGCGACTTGCTCGAGCAAAGAATCTGGGGGCTCTACAAGCAGCTTTCCCCGGTTCCGCTGCTCGATCACTGGATGGGGTCGCTGATGTCGCGCACGCGCGACGAAGCCGTGTCCTCTCTCGGTGAGCAGTCCGACTACCAGCCGCTCGGCAACTTGAGCGCGTATCGCATCCAGCTGCAGGACGGGTTTCTCGACACCGTCTCGATGCTGGTCAGGGAAGGCGTCTTGACGCTGCAATAAAAGCCAGGCCGCAAGGCCAGGCGCTTCAAGCAATCCCCGCGGGGCATCCATCCCGCAGGGATGTGGTGTCCCGCGGGTTCTCGTTTTTCTACCCGTTTGGAGGCACTACATGACTACCCTCGAAGTCGCGGTCCCCGAGGCCGCCACCATTCCTCTGTCTCAGTTCGTCGCCGACTTTGGCGACAGCCTGCTCGATGCCGTCCAGGTGCAGAACCCGCCGATCTACCTTGGCGACCAGGTTCTGAGCCGAAACGACGTCATGGACGGCCTGATGCGCAAGCCGTTCGCGGCGCAGCGCGAGGTCGTACAGGCGATAAGCCGCCTCCTTGCCGATGAAAACCAGGCCGCGGGAATCATCAACGCGGAGATGGGCACCGGCAAGACGATGATGGCGATCGCCGTCGCCGCCGCCATGCATGCCGAAGGCTACGGCCGCACGCTCGTGATTTCGCCGCCCCACTTGGTCTACAAGTGGCGCCGGGAGATCCGCGAGACGGTGCCGGATGCCCGGGTCTGGATCCTGAACGGGCCGGACACGTTGAAGAAGCTGCTGCAGATCCGGCAGCTGCGCGAGCAGCCGACCGTTCCCGAGTTCTTCATCCTCGGGCGCGTGCGGATGCGCATGGGCTTCAACTGGCGACCGGCGTTCGTGATTCGTCACAGGATCGTGGGCGATGAGCTCGGCCGGCAGCGCGTCAGCTATGCGGCTTGTCCGCGTTGTGGCGCCCTGGTGACCGACGAAGAAGGCGCCCCGGTAACGGCGGCGCTGGCCAAGGTCCAACTCAACGAGAACCGGACGGCCTGCAACGAGTGCGGCGAGCAGCTTTGGACGCTGACCACGGGTAGCGATACCCGGAAGTCGCGCCGAGATCTACTGGTCGACTCCATCAGGCAGATCCCGACGATCGGCGAGAAGACCGCGCAGCGGCTGCTCGAAGCCTTCGGCGAGGACATGCTCGCCGGCATGCTTGAAGACAACGTCTACGAGTTCATCAACCTGATGAACGAGGAAGGCGAACTCTTCTTCACCGATCGTCAAGCCAATCGCATGGAACGCGCGATGGCGAGGATGGAGTTCTCGTTTGGGCAAGGCGGCTGCCAGCCGACCGAGTTCATCAAGCGCTACCTGCCACAGGGCTATTTTGGCCTGCTGGTGGTCGATGAGGGCCATGAGTACAAGAACGAAGGTTCGGCTCAGGGCCAGGCAATGGGCGTCTTGGCACGCAAGTGTCAAAAGGCGCTGCTCTTGACCGGCACGCTGATGGGCGGATATGCCGACGACCTCTTTCATCTGCTTTGGCGGCTCAACCCGCAGATGATGATGGAGGACGGCTTCCGCTACAACGCCAGGCGTTCCTTGGGAGCGGCTGCGATGGCCTTCATGCGCGAGCATGGGGTTATCAAGGACATCTACAAGGAGTGCGAGTCCTCGTCGCACCGGACGGCGCGCGGCAAGAACGTGACGCACCGTACCCAGAAAGGCCCCGGTTTCGGCCCCAAGGGAATCATGCGCTACGTGTTGCCGATCACCGCGTTCTTGAAGCTCAAGGACATCGGCGGCAACGTGCTTCCGCCCTACTCCGAGCACTTCATCGAGGTGCCGATGAGCGACGTGCAGGCGGAAGCCTATACGCGGCTCTCGATCGCCCTGAAAAGCGAGCTCAACGAGGCGCTGCGCAAAGGCGACCACAGCCTGCTCGGTGTGGTGCTCAACGCGCTGCTGGCGTGGCCGGACTGTGCTTTCCGCGACGAGCGGATCGTGCATCCGCACAAGCGCTATCAACTGGCCTACGTACCGGCGATTTTCGGCGATGCCGAATTGAGCCCGAAGGAAGCCAAGCTCATCGAGATCTGTAAGCGCGAGAAGGCCCGCGGGCGCCGCGTGCTGGCTTACACGGTCTATACGGGCACACGCGATACCGCGGCGCGGCTGAAGTCCTTGCTGTCACAGGAGGGCTTGAAGGTCGCTGTGCTGCGCGCCAGCGTGGATGCGTCCAAGCGCGAAGATTGGCTGCTGGACCAGGTCGAGAAAGGCGTCGATGTCGTCATTACCAACCCCGAGTTGGTGAAGACAGGCCTCGATATGCTGGAATTCCCGACCATCGTGTTCATGCAGTCCGGGTACAACGTCTATACGCTGCAACAGGCGGCCCGCCGTAGCTGGCGGATCGGCCAGAAGCTCGAGGTGGACGTGTATTTCCTCGGCTATGCCGGCAGTGCGCAGATCTCCTGCCTCAGCCTCATGGCGAAAAAGATTGCGGTTTCGCAATCCACGAGCGGCGACATGCCTGACTCCGGCCTGGACGTTCTCAACCAGGGCGGCGACAGCATCGAGGTCGCCTTAGCAAAGCAGTTGGTCTCTTGAGGTAAGAGACCTTGCGACTCCGTTCCGGGGTCGCCTTTTTTGCCGCGAATTCCGAATAAAGTCGGAAGACGCAGCAAGGCGAAAGCCAAACAATCCGGGGCGTCAGTGGGGCTCGGATGACAAACAAGAATCACAACAAGGCCTTCGGCCAGGTGCTGCGCAAGCTGCGCAAAGAACGAGGTCACACGCAGGAAACGCTGGGATTTGAGTGCGGTCTCGATCGCACATACATCTCCTTGCTCGAGCTCGGCCAGAATTCGCCGACGCTCGACACGATCATGATCCTCTGCCCGCACCTGGGCGTGTCGCTTTCACAGTTCGCGGCGCTCGTCGAAGCGAATATTGCCGAGAAGAAATGAGCGTGCCGGAGGTCTCGCCGGCGAGCACCGCAGCCGCCCCGCTTCATCCGCCCGACCCGAATTGCTCGATGGCCGAGGGGCTCGCGCACTACTTGGCCCACGTCTCGATTCTCAAGAAGAGCTATCTCACCGAGAAAATCCGTGTTCAGCAGCTTCAGCGTGCGCCGATCTTCGTCGGCCGCCGTGTACGCGACATTACCAGCGTCGATATCGCCACCTATCGCGATTCGCGCCTGGCGGTGACAAATCCGCGAACCGGCCGACCGCTACGTACATCGACCGTTCGCCTCGAGCTCTCGCTACTTTCAAACTTTTTCGAGATCGCACGCATCGAATGGGGATTGTGCGACGCGAATCCAGTCGCCAATGTCCGCAAGCCAAAGATACCGCCTGGCCGCGATCGGCGTCTAACTGCGCGCGAAGAACGCCTGATCCTCCGGTACTGTCACAACCATGTCAACCCGGAGCTCTATTCGATCGTGATTCTCGCGCTGGAGACGGCGTGCCGGCAGGGCGAGATTCTTCGCCTTCGTCATGAACACATCAACCTCAAGAGCCGAGTCGCCCATCTGCCGGAAACGAAGAACGGCACCAAGCGCGATGTCCCGCTGACGAGCCGTGCGCGCGATGCGATCGTGCGCCTCGGAACCAAACCGGCCGGGCCGGTATTCCGCATATCCGGACCTGGACTGAAGTCAAGCTGGCGCTTCATGCTACAGCGGCTTGGCATCACCGATCTGCACTTCCACGATCTTCGTCATGAAGCCGTATCGCGACTCTTTGAGAGCGGGTTGCTTGACATGATGGAGGTGGCAGCCATCAGCGGCCACAAAAGCCTCATGATGTTAAAGCGGTACACACATCTGCGCGCCGAGCGTCTCGCGAAGAAGCTGGAAGGGCCGCGCCGCAACCGTCATCGCGCGGTGTTGGATCAGCTTATTCCCTACCCCGCGGCGCTTCATCACGGGCCGGATGGAATCTATCTTCGATTGCTTGATTTCGATGATTGTGTGGTCGGACCCGTCGCGCAGCAGACCGAAGCCGTGCGCCTTGGCCAGGACGCGCTGTTGCGGAAGATCCTGTCCTTAATGCAGGCCGGTGAGGTAGTTCCGCCACCGGATCAATATTTGACGCCGGTCGAGCCGATGTCGCTGCTGATGATCGATCCGATGGCAACCGATCGGGTTGCGACAATTTCTTAGGGGAAGTCGCAAGGCATCGCGATGCCGTCGTCGTAATTGATGCTCTTGCCAATTCAGTGGCGGATCGTGGAAGTGGACTGCGAACGGCGGAATCATCACGGGCGGCGGCAAAGCGCAGCTATGGAAGGCCATTGCGGGGCAGTCGGTCTTTTGCAGCACCGGCTCCCTGTATGGCTACGCCAAGGTCGATTCGAACGGCACGCTCAGCGTGCGCACTATGACGTGGAACGGATGTGGTGATTCGGGTTGGGTGGTGGGGCCGGTCGCTACTGGCATCAACTGCAATAATGGTGACAACGTGACCGCTACGGCGAATCTGGAGGGTGTCATCGTTAACCCATCCATCAGCATCGCGGGAGCGCTGACGTACTGCGCGTGGAATTAGCGTCGTTTCGTGACGGCGGCATAGTTGCCAATTCAGTGGCGGCGCCTGGACGTGGAAAGCGCCATCGTCCGGGGCACTGAAGTACGGCGGAACGTACCGCATGGACTTCAATGGAGGATGGTCATGCAGTAGCGTGAATCCGGCGACCGGAGCATGTTCGTGCCCGGCGGGATACGCGGCCCAATCCTTCTATACGGGCCAAGGATGGAACGCTACGTGGGCATGGGTCTTCTATCAGTACGTCTGCTACGCCTAGCGGCCTCCTTGCCAATTCAGTGGGGGTTCCTGGAAGTGGACCGCCAACGGCGGCATCGTCGCTGGTGGCGGCAAGACGCAGTTGTGGAAGGCCGTCGCCGGGCAATCCATAACGTGCTCGTTTACTTCTGATCGCGCCGTGACTGGCTATGCGCAGGTCGATGCCTCCGGCAATGTGAGCACGCGGGTCTACTTGCAGTCATACGGCGACACCGGTTGGATTGCTGGACACACGGCTTCAGTACAGAGCGCAGGCGGTGACTTTATCGCGACGGCGATTGCCGATCTCGGCGGACTCACCGTGGTGAATACGGACATGTTCGGCGGATCGCTATATAGCGGCTCGTGTCGCGCGAACTGGACCTGAGCAGAACGACGGCATAGTTGCCAATTCAGTAGCGGCAGTTGGAAGTGGACCGCCAACGGCGGAATCATCACGGGCGGAGGAAAAGCGCAACTCTGGAAGGCCATTGCAGGGCAGTCGGTCTTTTGCAGCACCGGCTCCCTGTATGGTTACGCCAAGGTCGATTCGAACGGCACGCTCAGCGTGCGCGCTATGACGTGGAACGGATGTGGTGATTCGGGTTGGGTGGTGGGGCCGGTCGCTACTGGCATCAACTGCAATAATGGTGACAACGTGACCGCTACGGCGAATCTGGAGGGTGTCATCGTTAACCCATCCATCAGCACCGCGGGAACGCTGACGTACTGCGCGTGGAATTAGCGTCGTGACGCCGGCATAGTTGCCAATTCAGTGGGGGCTCGTGGACCTGGGTGAGAGAGGGTTCGGCCGGGTATTACTTTCAAGTGCCCGGCGACGGTTACAACACGTGGTATCGAGGCGAAGGGATGGTGCGATCCGGTACCTTCTCTGGACGCCTCCACTGCGATTCGTTGATTCGCGGCGCTGGCTGCGGAAACAGCGGGAATGAATACTGCGGCGCAAATGTCGCCTGTGTCGGCAACGCCGTCAACGTTGGCGGACATGTCGTTGATGCTATCGGTCTTTTGGTCACGAACGTCACGACGCTTTGGTGAGGGTCTTATCGATCTGCGTGCGCCATGCGCAGCGCTGCGTCCATGGCGCGCAGTTCTGCGTACGGTATACGCAGATTGGGGCTGGGACGAGTTGTTGCGCTGAGACCGATGGCCATCTTGCCAATACAATGGCACGAGTTGGGTCTGGACGAAGCAAGGCGGTCTTCCGTCGCGCACGTGGATAGCGCCTGCGCGAAGTCCGTGGACGCTCTACACGAACACGCTGTCGTATCCGATCGAGGTGGCGATTAACGGCTACCCGGTAGCTGGCGGATGGGGTTACCTGTACGTGAATGGCATCTTCGTCGCCAGCGACTCGGCGAGCGCCAATATCCGCTCCAACTATTACGTTGAGGTGCCGCCCGGCGCCACTTACGAATTCGAGTGCAACTGCGGCGCCTTCGTGATCGCGCAATGGCTTGAAC
>DAIDAU010000322.1 GCA_027310465.1 Rhodocyclaceae bacterium | reverse complement strand
CGTGCTGGACGCCAGGCCCAAGCCCATCGCGGCAAGCGACAAGAAGAACTAGCGCAGTTCGACCGGCTCGCCGGCCTGCTCGGTGGCGCAGCGCGACAACGCGGCCATCAACTCGATGCTGTCGCGCGTGCCGATCCAGCGCTCGCCGTCGAACCTGAAGTGATAGCCGCCCGAGCGCGCGGCGATCCAGATCTCCTGCGCCGCCGCGTGCCGGTTGACGACGATCTTGCTGCCGTCCTCGAATTCGATCTCGACGACGCCGCCCGGCATGATCTCGAAATCGATGTCCGCAGCGCAGGCATCGAGCGCCGTCTCGATGCGCGCCAGCGCGGCGTCCGCATGGCGGGTGAATTCGCGTTCGTCCAAAATGACCTCCGTGTTACGATTCCGCTTTTGCCGGAATCCGCGATATGCGCCGTCTTTCCTTGATCTTCGCGGCCTTGGTCGCCGCCGCTTGCGGCACGAAAGGGCCTCTGACCCTGCCGCCGAAAACCGCGACCGCCGCCGCGCCGAAGGCGCCCGCCCAGCCCGCGCCCGCGTCGACTCCGGCCGGCCAGACGGCGCCCGCCGATAATAGCAGCAAGCCTGCGACGGGAGCCGCGCAGTGACCGGTTTCGTCCTGAAGCAAGGCGCGCTTTACGCCGAGGACATCCCGCTCGCCGACGTCGCCGCGCGCTTCGGCACTCCCTGCTACGTCTATTCCCTGAAGCTGCTGCGCGAAGCCTTCGCCGCCTACCGCGACGCCCTGGCCGGCCGCGACGCGCTGGTCTGCTACGCCGTCAAGGCCAACTCGAATCTCGCCATCCTCAACGTCTTCGCGCGCATGGGCGCCGGCTTAGACATCGTCTCGGGCGGCGAACTGGCGCGCGTGATGGCGGCCGGCGGCGATGCCGGCAAGGTCGTGTTCTCGGGCGTCGGCAAGTCGCGCGACGAAATGCGCGCCGCGCTCGAGGCCGGCATCTATTGCTTCAACGTCGAATCGGCGGCCGAGCTCGAGCGCCTGAACGAAGTCGCCGGCGGCGTCGGCAAGCGTGCGCCGATCGCGTTCCGCGTCAATCCGAACGTCGACCCGAAGACGCATCCCTACATCTCCACGGGCCTCAAGAGCAGCAAGTTCGGCGTGCCCTACGATCAGGCGCTGGCGCTCTATCGCCGCGCACGCAGCCTGCCGCATCTCGAGATCCACGGCATCGACTGCCATATCGGCTCGCAACTGCTCGATCCGGCGCCCGCCGCCGAAGCGGCCGAGAAGCTGCTGGCGCTGGTCGACGCGCTCGCCGCCGAAGGCATCGTCCTCCAGCACATCGACATCGGCGGCGGCAAGGGCATCACCTACCGCGACGAGCAGGCCCCCGACGCGGCCGACTATCTCGCGCCGACGCTCGAGGTGCTGGCCGGGCGCAAGGAGAAGCTGCTGCTCGAACCCGGCCGCTCGCTGGTCGGCAACGCCGGCCTGCTGCTGACGCGCGTCGAATTCCTCAAGCACGGCGAAGAGAAGAACTTCGCCGTCGTCGACGCCGCGATGAACGACCTCGCCCGCCCTGCCCTGTACGACGCCTGGCACGAGATCCAGCCGGTCGTCCCGCGCAACCTGGAGCCTGAGACCTACGACATCGTCGGCCCCGTCTGCGAGTCGGGCGACTTCCTCGGCCACGGCCGCCGGCTCGACCTGCAGGAAGGCGACCTGCTCGCCGTGATGTCCGCCGGCGCCTACGGCATGGCGATGAGCTCCAACTACAACACGCGGCCGCGCGCGGCCGAAGTCATCGTCGACGGCACGCAGGCCCATCTCGTGCGCCGCCGCGAAACCGTCCCCGAGTTGTTCGGGCTGGAAACGCCGCTGCCGTAAACGTCCGCAGCACCGGCATCGTTCTCCTGCTGGTGCTCGCCGCGGGCGGCGTCGGCTATCGCACGAGTTACAACGGCGCGGCTGTCGTGGCGCTGGCCGAGATCATGCCGGCCCATGTCCGGTCCGTCGGATTCTCGCTCGCCTACAGCTTGGCGACCGCGGTCTTCGGCGGATTAACGCCGATGGTGTCGACCTGGCTGATCGAGGTGACGGGTGACAAGGCGGCGCCTGGCTACTGGATGGCCTTCGCCGCCGCCTGCGGCCTCGCGGCAACGCTGCTGCTCTACCACCGCGGCGGAAATCTCGGTGCGCGGCGCCGCGGCAGCCGCTTCCTGAAATCCTTGCAAGGGCCGGAACTTCCGCCGCCATCGAAAGCGGAATGCAAGGAGAGGGTCCGAAAATAGGATTGCGGCCGGGTGCCTCGCCGGAACCAAAGGAGAGTACAGATGCAGATCACTGGCATGCTTTACGGAGCGAAGCTGCTCCGGTTGGTGGACTTCCCAACGGCCGACGTGTTGGGGCCTGACGCATCGGAGGACGAAATCCAGGCCCTGATCCGCCGGCACGGCGAGGTGTTCATCAAGCCGGTGTTCCGCGGCGGCGTGGGGAAGAAGGGCAAGTCCGGTCTCATCGGCCGGGCCAAGGATTTGCGCGGGGCGCTGGCGGAGAAGGAACGGCTCTATTTTGCCGAGCATCGACACGGCAACGCCTACGCCAAGGCCAACGGCGTGACTTTCGAAGGCGGCGTGCCCGCCGAGCACGAAGTCTATTTCTCGATCAGCGACGACACGCGCTTCCGTGCGCCGACGATGACTTTGACGCACCGCGGCGGCATGGACATCGAAGAACTCGACAAGTCGGAGATCGCCTGCGTCCCCTTCGACGCGCTCACTGGCCTCAAGGCCTTCGTCGTCGCCAACGCCCTGTCGGACATCGGCGCGCCGCGCGAAATCGTCTCGCCGCTGGTGCAGCACCTGCCGAAGCTGTGGGAACTGATGCACTACTACGGCATGACGACGCTCGAACTCAACCCGATCCGCATGCGCTCGGACGGCAACGGCCGTCTCACGCCGGTCGCCTGCGACTTTAAGTGCGGCTTCGACCGCGACGATCCGCGGGTGGCGCGCCTGGGCCTGCCGGTACATCTCTCCGCCGCCGACGTCGGGGCCTTCGAGCAGGAGGTCAACCAGCTGCGCACGCACCAGGGCCAGAGCGACGTCTTCGTCATCAACGAACGCGGCACCATCCTCGCGCCGACCTTCGGCGGCGGCGCCAACAGCCTGGTCACCGAGGTGCTCGGCGAGGCCGCGAGCATCTCCTCCGACTTCGGCGGCAACCCGCCCTACGAGAAGATGAAGCAGGTGGCCGCCATCTGCTTCCGCCACTTCCTCGCCCAGTCCAATGTCTTGTTCGTCATCGGCGGCAAGTCGAACAACACAGACATCCACGAAACCCTGCGCGCCATCGGCGATGCCTTGCGCGAGCACTTCACGGTGCACGGCGCGACGCCGTTGTACGTCGTCGTCGGCCGCGGCGGTCCCAACCTGGTGCGCGGTTTCGGCGCGCTCGCCGACGTCTGCGAGGCGCTCGGTCTGCCTTACCGCTTCTTCGGCTTCGACAGCGCGATCAGCGAGGTGGTGAATTACGCCAAGAAGATCGACGACTGGATGAAAGCCGGAGGACGGCAAGAGATCGCCCAGAAACTGCGCCTTGGCGCCGGCGCGTGAACGGAGGAACGGCAACCATGCATGCAAAAGGAATCGTCGGGTTTCCCTATTTTCTGGGCATCGATTCGCTGGCCGATATCGCTTCGCGCGGCGACCGCGTCTGCGTGCTCAACATCCTGGGCGGCGAGTCGCGCCTGGTCACGCCCACCAGCCACGCGTTCTCGGGCGGCAACGTCGTCTTCGGCACCTCGCCGGGGCGCGGCGGCCAGGCGCTGGCGACGCCGATCGGCGACGTCCCCGTGTTCAACAACGTGCGCGAGGGCCTGGATGCCGGCCATGCGTTCAATGCCGGCGTGGTTTACCTGCCGCCGTCCGCCGTGCGCGACGGCGTCGCCGAGCTGATCCGCGTCAATCCCGAGCTGCGCAAGATCGTCATCGTCACCGAAAAGATTGCCGTGCACGACGCGCGCGAAATCCGCGCCATGGCGCAAGGCGCCGGCGTGGACGTGATCGGCGGCAACTGCCTGGGCGTCGCCGACTCGTGGAGCCGCGTGCGCATCGGCGGCGCCCTGGGCGGCGATCATCCCGAAGAAACCCTGCTGCAAGGAACCGTGGCGGTGTTCTCGAACTCCGGCGGGTTCACCACGACGATCGCCCAGTATCTGGCGACCGAAGGCTGGGGCACGACCACCCTGATTTCGTCGGGCAAGGACGTGTACATCCACTACGCGGCGCGCGACTTCGCGCATGCCTTGCGCAACGACGGCCGCTCGCGCGCGGCGGTGCTCTACTGCGAGCCCGGCGGCTACTACGAACACGACGTCGATTTCGGCAAGCCGGTGGTGGCCTGCGTGGTCGGACGCTGGAAGTCCAAGCTGACGCGCGCCGTCGGCCACGCCGGCGCCATGGCCGGCTCGGGCGACAGCGCGGCGGACAAGGAACGCTGGTTCTTGGAGGCGTTCGGCGTCGAAGACATCTTCACGCCGAACACGCCGTTCGCCTCGGCGAAAGGCGCGGTGGTCACCAACATCGCGCACATTCCCGCGGCGCTGACTGCGGTGATGGCCAGGTCCGGCGCGCGGCCGGATTTCCCGGCGCGCGGCAGCCTCACGCTGAAGCCATGGATGGCGAACGACCAGGGCCTGTCCTTGCCTGCGGATGTGGCGCTGCCGCCGGTGACCGCGCCCGCGCCTTACTCCGAACAGATCGCGGCCCTTTCGCACCAGGTCGGCGCCGTCATCGCGCGGCAGAACATGAAGGACAAGTCCGGCGCCTCCGTCATGGACGCGAAGACCCAGGTCACCTCGGTGCATGGCCATACCGTGCTCGAACTCGCCGTGCAGCCGCTGCAGGCGAATTTTGCGCTGCCCCTGGTGCATGAGGTCGCCGGCGCGAACGAGCGCGCGCTGCTGGACATCGCCGTGGCCGCGGAGGTCAACATGGTCGGCGAACCGATGCTGGTCGCCGCCGAAGCGGCGCGCCAGGCCGGCAACTCGCCGAACAGCGTGATGGCAGCGGCGGCTTCGATCATCGGTCCCCAGCGCGTGGATCGCGCATTGGCCTGTACCCGCGCCCTGATCGAGCTGTTTCTCGGCTCGGGTCTCCAGGACGGCGCTCAGGCGGACTTCGATTTGTCGCGCATCCGCTGCGACGAGGCGACCCGCGCCCTGTTCGCTCAGCGCGACGACGAGGCGGGCGACTCGCATCCCCAAGCGCTGCTGCGCGCGGTGCGCG
>DAIDAU010000381.1 GCA_027310465.1 Rhodocyclaceae bacterium | reverse complement strand
TCCGAGGGCAGCGTGATCGTGCTGCTGGAAGCTGCGGGCGCGGCGGCTGCAGCGCCCGCTGCCGCGCCGGAAGCCAAGCCGCAGCCCGCAACGGCGCCGCTGTCCGCACCGGCGCCGGCTGCGCGTCCGCCGGCTCCGACGGCTGCGGGCAGCTACGCCGGCAAGGCCGACATCGAGACCGAGATGGTCGTGCTCGGCGCCGGCCCCGGCGGCTATTCCGCGGCGTTCCGCAGCGCCGACCTCGGCATGAAGACCGTGCTGGTCGAGCGCTACGCGACGCTCGGCGGCGTCTGCCTCAACGTCGGCTGCATTCCCTCCAAGGCACTGCTGCACGTGACGGCGGTGATGGACGAGACGGCGCATATGGCCGAGCTCGGCGTCGCCTTCGCTCAGCCTGCCGTCGACCTCGACAAGCTGCGCGCGCACAAGGCCAAGGTCGTCAGCAAACTGACCGGCGGCCTCGCGGGCATGGCCAAGGCGCGCAAGGTCGACGTGGTGCGCGGCTATGGGCGCTTCCTCGATGCGAATCATCTCGAGGTCGAAGAGACATCCGGCGGCGGCCAGGAGAAGACCGGCGCCAAGAAGGTGATCCGCTTCGCCAAGTGCATCATCGCCGCCGGCTCGGCGGCCGTGCATCTGCCCTTCCTGCCGCAGGACCCGCGCATCGTCGATTCGACCGGCGCGCTGGAGCTGCGCGCCAAGCCGCAGAAGCTGCTGGTGATCGGCGGCGGCATCATCGGCCTGGAGATGGCGACCGTCTATTCGACGCACGGCGCGCGGGTGGAAGTCGTCGAGATGCTCGATCGCCTGATGCAGGGACCGGACCGCGATCTCGTCAAGGTCTGGGAGAAGCAGAACGCCCATCGCTTCGACAAGATCATGCTGAAGACCAAGACCACCGCGGTCGAGGCGAAGAAGGACGGCCTGTGGGTCAGCTTCGAAGGCGAGAACGCACCGGCCGAACCGCAACGCTACGACATGATCCTGCAATCCGCCGGGCGCAGCCCGAACGGGCGCAAGATCGACGCCGAGAAGGCCGGCGTGGCGGTCGACGCGCGCGGCTTCATTGCCGTCGACAGCCAGATGCGCACCGGCGTCCCGCACATCTTCGCCATCGGCGACGTCGTCGGCAACCCGATGCTCGCGCACAAGGCGGTGCATGAGGCGCACGTCGCGGCCGAGGCCGCCGCCGGGCAGAAGAGCCATTTCGACGCGCAGGTGATTCCCGGCGTCGCCTACACCAATCCCGAAGTCGCCTGGGTCGGCCTCGGCGAAGAGGAGGCGAAGGCGAACGGGCGCAAGATCAGCGTCGCGAAATTCCCCTGGGCGGCCTCCGGCCGCGCCATCGCCAACGGCGCCGAATACGGCTTCACCAAGCTGGTGTTCGACGAGGAGACCCACCGCGTCGTCGGCGGCAGCATCGTCGGCCCGAACGCCGGCGACATGATCGGCGAGGTCGCGCTGGCGATCGAGATGGGCTGCGACGCGGTCGATATCGGCAAGACGATCCATCCGCATCCGACGCTCGGCGAGACCATCGGCCTCACCGCCGAAGCGGCCGAAGGCAACTGCACCGACCTGCCGCCGCCGCGAAAGAAATAGCTATACTCGCCCCAACCAAAGCCCGGCTCGACCGGGCTTCTTTTTCCGGAGACTCCAGCGTGACCCAAGACGAACTCAAGCAAGCCGTCGCGCGCGCCGCGCGCGACTACGTGGCGCAGCACCTTCCCGCCGGCGGCATCCTCGGCGTCGGCACCGGCTCGACGGCGAACTTCTTCATCGATGAACTGGCCGGCATCAAGGACCGCATCGGCGGCGCCGTCGCCAGCTCCGAAGCGACGAAGCAGCGTCTCGAAGGCCACGGCATCCGCGTGCTCGACCTCAACGACGTGACCGCCATGTCGATCTACGTCGACGGCGCCGACGAGATCGACGCCGGCTTCAGCATGATCAAGGGCGGCGGCGGCGCGCTGACGCGCGAGAAGATCGTCGCGGCCGTGGCGCAGACCTTCGTCTGCATCTGCGACGCCAGCAAGCTGGTCGATGTGATGGGGAAGTTCCCGCTGCCCGTCGAAGTCATCCCGATGGCGCGCGCCTACGTCGCGCGCGAGATCGAGAGGCTGGGCGGCAAGCCGAAACTGCGCGAGGGCTTCGTCACCGACAACGGCAACGTCATCCTCGACGTGCATGGGTTGTCGATCGCCGATCCGAAGGGCCTGGAAGCGCGCCTCAACCAGATCGTCGGCGTCGTCACCAACGGCCTCTTCGCCCAGCGCGGCGCGGACGTGCTGCTGCTCGGCACGCCGGACGGCGTGAAGACCAGCAAGCGCTGAGACCTTCCAGCGCAAACGAGAAAGGGCCGCGCAAGCGGCCCTTTGCTTTGGTGCCCGGCGCTCAGGCCTTCGGCGGCACGTAGCCCTGCACGGGCGCGGCACCTTCGCCGAAGAAATGCTTCTCGACCTGCTCGGCCAAGTACTTGCGATGCTGCGGGTCGGCGAGATTCAGGCGATTCTCGTTGATGATCATCGTCTGCAGCCGGATCCACTGCTGCCACGCCTCCTTCGAGACGCTCTGGTAAAGCCGCTTGCCCAGCTCGCCGGGCATGGGCGGGAAATCGAGTCCTTCGGCCTCGCGGCCGAGCTTGATGCAGTTGACGGTACGCGCCATGGGTCGCTGTTCCTTCCTATGTCGATGGTTCGATTCTAACGGAAACCGGCCCCGCCGCCGGCCGCCTTCCATCGGGCCGTTTGCCGCTGAAACGCCTGGCGGCGGGGCCGCTCGGCGACACCACGAAAAATGACATAAAAGTAATAGTACGAATGTAATGATTAATAATCAATGTGTTGCATATACCATATCGTTATGCTAGTTTCATTTCCCATTCGAATCCTGAAACCGGTCGTGGCGCCATGGTTAAAGTCCGCTTGCTGGTCATCCTCCTCGCGACGGGAACCGCCGCCTGCGCAAATCCGCGGCTGCTGCCGGCAAGTGCCGCGCATCCGGCCGGTGCCGAGCGCGGCGATGCCGGCGCCGGCATTCCGGCACCGGTGCAGAACGCCCTGGCCCTGACGCCTCCCAAGCCTTCCCCGGTCGTCGAGACGTACAGCGTCGTCGTCAACAACGTCCCGGCGCAGGATCTCCTGTTCGCGCTGGCGCGCGATGCGAAAGTCAATGTCGATGTCCATCCCGGCATCAACGGCGCCGTGACGCTCAACGCCGTCGACCAGACGCTGCCGCAGCTGCTGACGCGGATCGCGCGCCAGGTCGACATGCGCTGGGAGATGGACGGCGCCAGCCTCGCGGTGATGCCCGACACGCCTTTCCTCCGCACCTATCGCGTCGACTACGTCAACATGTCGCGCGATACGAGCGGCGCCGTGACGGTGACGACCCAGATCGCCACCAGCGGCGCCGCCGGCGCGGAGATCGTGGCCGGCGGCGTCGCGGGAAGCGGCGGCAACAACTCGCTGACGCGCATCGAGAACAAGGCGCAGCACCGCTTCTGGGAAACGCTGGACAAGAATCTCAAGGATCTGCTGCGCGAGACCGACAAGATCCTGCCCGAAGGCTCCAACGAAACCGTGGTCGAGCATCAGGACCAGCAGACGACGACGGGAACGGGCAACCCGCCGCCGGCGGCGGTGCGCGGACGTACCGGCAACGCCCCGCGCAGCGGCATCGCCGGCAGCTCCAAGCCGGCGACGCTGCAGGAATCGGGAACGACGGTGGTCCGGCGCACCACGTTCCGCGAGGCGGCGTCGGTCATCGTCAACGCCGAGGCCGGCATCGTCAGCGTGCGCGGGACTTCGCGCCAGCACGAGAAGGTCCGGGAATTCCTCGATCAGCTGTCGGCCAGCGCCCATCGCCAGGTATTGATCGAAGCCACCATCGCGGAAATCACGCTGAACGACCGCTACCAGCAGGGAGTGAATTGGCAGAGCCTGAGACCCCTGCGTCCCGGCAACCGCAGCGCGGGGCTCTCCGTCGCCGAGAATCCCGCCGGGCTCAACGCCTCCGGCCAGCCCCCGGATCCCTTCGCCGCCGCGAGCAACGCCTTTCTGCTCAACTACGTCGCGCCCGGACTCGGCATTTCCGCCACGCTTTCGCTGCTCGAGACCTTCGGCAAGGTGAAAGTGATCTCGAGCCCCAAGCTCTCGGTGATCAACAACCAGACCGCCGTGCTCAAGGTGGTCGACAATCTCGTCTATTTCACCGTCAAGGCCGACACGACGTCGAATCAGACGACCACCACGACGACGTTCACCACGAACCTCTATTCGGTACCCGTCGGGCTGGTGATGAACGTGACGCCGCAGATCGGCGCCAACGACAGCGTGCTGCTGAACCTGCGGCCGAGCATTTCGCGCCAGTACGCGACGATCGAGGACCCCAATCCCGACCTGCAGCGCCTGAGCATCCACAACCGCATTCCCGTCATACGCACGCGCGAGATGGAGTCGGTGATTCGCGTCGACAGCGGCAACATGGTCGTGATGGGCGGACTGATGGAAGACGGCGCGAACCAGACCACCGACACGGTGCCCGGGCTGTCCTCCCTGCCGCTGCTGGGCAAGCTGTTCACCAATCGCGACGAGACGCTCAGCAAGACCGAGCTGATCATCTTCCTGCGGCCGCTGGTCATCAGGGACGCGAGCATCGCCGGCGACTTCGCGGGCTATCGCAGCCTGCTTCCCCCGGAACAGCCGCCGGCCGCCGGATCGCTGGCCGCGGAAGCGCTCGAGCCGCGGCTGCCATGACGGGGTCGCACATGACTCGGCGCTGCCTGTCCTCGCTCGTGGCCGCGGCGTGTCTCCTCGCATCCGCGTTCAGCGAAGTCTCCGCGGCCGCCGACGGCAGCGAGCCGCTGGTGCGCGTCACCAAGTCCCGACTGAAGCTCGACCCTGCGCTGGAGCGCGCCTACACGGCGTTCCAGGCCGGAGAACTGGCAGCCGCGGAGCGCGACTATGCGCTGGCGTTGAAGTCCGAGCCGAACAATTCGGATGCGCTCAACGGAGCGGCGGCCGTCGCCTTGCGCAAGAACGAACGCGAACGGGCCGAAATCTTCTATCGGCGCGCCGTCGCCGCCAACCCGCGCGATGCCGCCGCGCAAGCCGGTCTCGCGGGATTGCGCAGCGCCGGCGATCCGCTGGCGACCGAAAGCCGCCTGAAGGAACTGATGGCGCTGCAGCCCGACGAGCCCAGCCTGCTGTTCGCCCTCGGCGTCGCGCACGCCGCCGCGAATCGCTGGCGCGACGCGCAGCAGGCCTTCTTCGGCGCGTACGCCGGCGACCCCGACCGGCCCGACTATCTGTTCAATCTTGCCGTCAGTCTCGACCACCTGCACCAGGCGCCGCTGGCGCGCCGGTTCTACGAAAAGGCGCTGTCCGCGGCCGCCCGGCATCCTGCCGCCTTCGACCTTCAGCAGGCCGCCGCGCGGCTGCGCGAACTCGCTCCGTGACATGGCGAATCCCCATCCGGCATCCGCCTCGCCCGCTTCCCGCGACCTGATCGGGCAAATGCTGCTGGTCCAGGGCGTCGTCAGCGAGGATCAGCTGCGCATCGCCTTGATCGAACAGGCGCGCTCCTACCAATTGCTGGGCCAGCTGCTCGTCGCCCTTGGTTTCATTTCCGAGGCGGTCCTGCGGGATGCCGTCAGCGAATCCCTGGGCCAGAAGGCGGTGGACCTGTCCCAAGCCGTCGTCGCCGCCGACGCCCTGCGGCTCGTGCCGCGCGAAACGGCGCAGCGCCATCGGCTGATGCCGCTCGACTACGTCGCGGCCGACGGCACATTCACCGTCGCGCTGGCCGACACCACGGACATCGTCGCGCTCGACCAGCTGCGCACGCTGCTGCCGGCGCAGACCCGGATCAAGACCGTGCTGGCCGGCGAGGCGGAGATCGCCCGCAGCATCGACCGGCACTACGGCCACGAGCTGTCGATCGACGGCATCCTGCAGGAGATCGAAACCGGCGATCCCGATCAGCAGGCGCGCGCCGTCGCCACCGAGTCCTACAGCCATCCGGTGGTGCGGCTGATCGATGCCCTTCTGACCGACGCCGTCAAGCGCGACGCCTCGGACATCCATTTCGAGCCGGAAGCCAGCTTCCTGCGCATCCGCTACCGCCTGGACGGCATGCTGCGGCAGATACGCGCGCTCCACAAGTCGTATTGGTCCGCCATGGCCGTGCGGCTCAAGGTGATGAGCGGCATGAATATCGCCGAGACCCGCGCGCCCCAGGACGGCCGCATTTCCCTGACGATCAGCGGCCGCCCGGTCGACTTCCGCGTCGCCACCCAGCCGACGCTGCACGGCGAGAACGTGGTCCTTCGCATCCTCGACCGCCACAAGGGCATCGTGCCGCTCGCGCGCCTCGGCTTCGGCGAGGACCAGCTCGACCAGCTCAAGCGGAGCATCGCGCGCCCCGAGGGCATCCTGCTCGTGACCGGACCGACCGGCAGCTGCAAGACGACGACGCTCTATTCGCTGCTCAACCATCTCAACTCCGAGCGCATCAACTTCATGACGCTGGAGGATCCGGTCGAATATCCGACGCCCATGATCCGCCAGACCTCCGTGGCCGAGGCGGCGAAGCTGGACTTCGCCAATGGCGTCCGCGCCATGATGCGCCAGGACCCCGACGTCATCCTGGTCGGCGAGATCCGCGACGCCGATACCGCCACCATGGCGTTCCGCGCCGCCATGACGGGCCATCAGGTGTTCTCGACGCTCCACAGCAATTCGGCGATCGGCGCCATTCCGCGGCTGCTCGACATCGGCGTGCGGCCGGACATCATGGCCGGCAACATCGTCGGTGTCATCGCCCAGCGGCTGGTGCGCCGGCTCTGCGCGCATTGCCGCAAGCCCCACCCGGCGGAAGCCGGCGAACGCCGGCTGCTGGGACGCGACGACGGCAAGCCGCCGCCGCTGATCTATCGCCCCGCCGGCTGCGAGCGCTGCGGCCATCGCGGCTACCTGGGCCGGCTCGCGATCATGGAGCTGCTGCGCTTCGACGAGGAGATCGACGAACTGATCGCTCGGGGCGCGACGGTTCCGGAGATACGTCACGTCGCCGTCGCCCGCGGTTTCAACACGCTCGTCCAGGACGGGCTGCGCCGGATACTCGACGGCTCCACCTCGCTTGCCGAGGTGGAGCGCGTCGTCGGCCTGCCGGGGCTGTGCTGATGGCGAGCTTCCGCTATCGCGCGATGAACGCGGGCGGCGCCGTCGTCATCGGGCACGGCTACGCCGCCAATCCGGCGGACCTCGAGGCGCGTCTCGCCCGCCTGGGGCTCGACCTGATCGACGCGCGGCCGCGCCGGCGGCGCCTGCGTCTCGGCGGGCACATTCCGCGACGGCAATTGATCAACTTCTGTTTCCATCTCGAACAACTCGTCGGCGCCGGGATTCCCATCGTCGATGCCCTCAAGGATCTGCGCGACGCGGTGCATCCGCGCTTTCGCGCCGTCCTGGCGGAAATGGTAGAGAACGTCGAAGGCGGCAAGCACCTGTCGGAAGCCATGGCGCATCACCGGCGCGTCTTCGATCCCGTGGTCGTCAGCCTGGTCCGGGCCGGCGAAGACAGCGGCAAGCTGCAGGAAGTGCTGACGAGCCTCGTCGCCTCGCTGAAGTGGCGCGACGAACTGGCCGCCCAGGCGCGCCGGCTGGCGATCTATCCCGCCGTATTGATCGCGGCCACGCTCGGACTGCTGGCCTTCATGATGGTCTATCTGGTGCCGCGGCTGACCGGCTTCATCAAGGGAACCGGCCGGGAGCTGCCGTGGCACACGGAACTGCTGATCGCCGCTTCGAGGATCGTGATCGACGACTGGCATCTCCTGCTCGGCGTGCCGCTGCTCGGCATCGCCGCTGCGGGCATCGCCTTGCGGCGCAGCCGGCGCGCGCGTCTCGCCTGGGATTCGGCCAAGCTGCGCCTGCCGCTGTTCGGCGGGATCCTGCGCAAGATCGCGCTCGCCCGCTTCGCCAGCGTGCTGGCCCTGCTGTACGGCGCCGGAATCCCGGTGCTCGACGCGATGCGCACGACCGAGCGGGTCGTGGGAAATGCCGCGATCGCGCGCAGCCTGCGGCGGGCCACCCGCGCCATATCGGCCGGCGACACGATCGCCGCCGCCTTCGAGCGCGCGCGCCTGTTTCCCTCGCTCATCGTGCGCATGCTGCGCGTCGGCGAAAGCACCGGCGCGCTCGACAAGGCGCTGCTGAACGTCGGTTACTTCTTCGACCGCGACGTGCGCGAGGCCGTCCAGCGCGCCGCCGTGGCGATCGAGCCGGCCGTCGTGGCGATCATCGGCATCGTGGTCGGCTGGATCATGCTGTCCGTGCTGGGGCCGATCTACGACCTCGTCGCGCAGGTCGGCCTTTGAAATGAGGCCTCACCACGTCCTTCTGGTCGATGGCACGGGCTTGACGGCCTATCGTTGCGACCGCGGCGGGGCGATGGCCGAGGCGAGGTTTGCGGCGAGCGAGATCGCGGCTTTCGGCAGCTATCTCGAATCGCGGGCCGGCCGAGTCTTCGCCATGCTGGCGGACACGGTCGACGAAAGCTTCGAGCTCGAGCATATCCCCCACGTGCGGGGCCGCGGCGGCAGGGCGCTGATCGCGCGCAAGCGCGAGCGGCATTGCCACGGCAGCCCGCTCTGCATCGGCCTGCCGCAGGGACGGCAGCCCGACGGCCGCCGCGACGACCGCGTGCTGTTCGCGGCGCTCACCCGCCCGCAGGCGCTGGAGCCGTGGCTGCAGCGCCTGGAGCAGGCGCAGGCGCTGCTCTGCGGCGTCTACTCGATGTCCCAGGTCGTCGCCGAGCTGGCGCCGGAAGACTGCGCCCTGCTGGTGACCTTCGGGCATGGCGGCATGCGCCAGACGTTCATCGCCGGTCGGCAGCTGCGATTCTCGCGTCTGACGCCGGCGGCGCAGGACGGCGAGCAGGCCGCACGCGCTTGCGCCGCCGAGGCGATGAACGTGCGCCGCTACCTTTGCGGACAGCGGATGATCGACGCGGACGCGCCGCTATCCCTATGCGCGCTCGTCCATCCGGCTCGACTCGATGCCTTTCGTCGCCATTGCCGCGATACGGACGGGCTTCGCTTCCGCACCGTCGATGCGGCCGGCGAAGCCCGCCGTCGCCGATTCCGGGGCGCGCTGTCCGATTCGGGCACGGATGCCTTGTTCGTCCACATGCTCGCGACGAAGCTGCCGCACCACCAGTTCGCGCCGGGATCGATGCTGCAGCGCTGGCGGACGCGCAAGGCGCGCCTGGCCATCGACGTCTTCGGCGGGATCGCCTTCGCCGCCTCCTTGCTGTTCGCCGCGGCGCAGTTGCCCGGCGTGCTGGCCACGCGAGACGCGGCCGCCGAATTGCAAGCACGGAACGACGGCGACGAACGCGTTCGCCGCGGCGCCCGGGTCGAGCGGCCGGATCTTCCCCTGCCGGCTTCGGAACTGCGCGACCTGGCGGCTGCCATGGCGCAGCTGACGTCCACCCTGTCCGGGCCTCGGCCGCTGCTGGCGCATCTCGGCCGCGCGATGGATGAAGTCGCCGCCATCCGGCTGGACAGCCTCGAATGGCGGCTCGCGGACGAGGTTGCCCCCGCCAGGGGCCCATCTGCGGTGCTGGAGGTGCGCGGCTTTTCCTCGGATACCGATGCGCGCCAGCAGGAACTGGGCGTCGCGCAACTGGTCGGCCAGCTGCGCCGCGGCGAGGCGATCGACGTCGTCATCGTGAAGCAGCCGGGCGCTCCGGACCCGGACCAGGCGCTGACAAACGGCGACGCGGCGAAGGCGGACGGCGCCTTCGCGCTGCGCCTGGTGCAGAAGCTGTGAGCGAATTCCTGTCCTCGCTCCAGGCTCTGCGCACCAGCTTGTTGCGCTGCCTCGGTCTGCTGGTTCTCGGACTGGCGATGCCGCTCGCAACGCATCTGGCCGCCGACGAGGCGGCCCGCCGGGCGGCGCGGGAAGCGGAGCGGCGGGCGGCGCTGGAAAGCGAGATCGCATCCGGAGCGGACGGCGCGTCGCAACTCGAATCCGGCGCGGCGCGTTATCGCGACCTGAAGGCGCGCGGCGCGGTCGGGGCCGAGCGGCGGCTCGACTGGATCCGCCGCATCTCGCAGATCAAGGAAGCGCTGCGGCTTCCCGAACTGGATTACGAGCTTGCGCCGCAGCAAGCGGCTGCCGGAGCCGCGCCTTTGCCGTCGATGAAGGGCCGCTACGAATTTCGCAGCAGCGCGATGAAGCTGCGCCTGGGCCTTCTGCACGAGGGAGACTTGCTCGGTTTCCTCGATGAGCTGGACAAGCCGGTCTCAGCCGTGCCGCGCGTGCGCGCTTGCCGGATCGAACGGATCGCGGATGCGGGCGCGGGCGCGCGCCTCGGCGCGGAGTGCCGCGTCGACTGGATCACCCTGGGGGAAAGGCCGTGAAGGCGCGCGCCACGCTCATCGCCGTTGGGGCAGCCTTGGTCTGCGCACCCGCGGACGCCGGAACGCTCGGCCGCTTGTTCTTCACTCCCGAGCAGCGGGCGCTGTTCGATCGCCAGCGCGCCGAAGGATGGGACGCGGCCGAGTCCGCGATCCGGCTGGATGGCATCGCGACGCGATCCGGCCGTCCGCTCGCGATCTGGGTGAACGGACATGCGGCGCGCGGCGCCGCGGCCGGCACCATGGGCGCCCTTCGCGTCGGCGAAACCCTGGACGCCGCCACGCGCCGAACGACGGACGTCCTGCCGAATGGCAGCGTCGTGCGCTCGAGTGGACGCTGATCGCGCCGAGCGTCCGCGCCGCGCCGGCCAGCGCGGATACGCGGCCGTTCTCGTCGCCGCGGTGCTCGCCATGGCGAGCCTGGCGGCGGTGCTGGATCGGCTGGACACCGCCCAGTACCGCCTGCAGCGGGAAAGCGACACCGCCGCCGCGCTGCAGGCGGCGAAGCTGGCGCTGATCGGCCATGCCGCCAGCTTCCGCGACTTCCATCCGACCGAGAATTTCGGCTACCTGCCGTGCCCCGATACCGCCGGCTCGGGCGTCGAGCAAACGCCGTGCGGCAAGGCGGGCAAGGTCGCCATCGGCCTGCTTCCCTACAAGACGCTGGGCCTCGGCGATCTTCGCGACGCCGAGGGCAACTGCCTGTGGTACGCGGTTTCGGGATCGTTCAAGAGCAGCCCCAAGAGCTGGCCCTTCAATTGGGACAGCCGGGGCCAGATCACGGTGCGCGATGCGGCAGGAGCGCTGCTGGCCGAGCCGGACGATTCGCATGGCGGCGCAGCCGCCGTCGTCATCGCGCCGGGGCCGCCCGTGGCGGGACAGCGCCGCGACGCCGCGAACGGCTGCGGCGCGGCGCTCGCCGGAATCGACGCCTTTCTGGAGAACAGCGGCGACGTCTTCGTGCACGGCACGATCGTCGATGCCGCAGGAAGGACGACGTCGAACGACCGGCTTGCCTGGGTGACGTCGAAGGAGATATTCGACGCCATCGTCAGGCGCAACGACTTCGCCGAATTCATCGCGTCGGGCATTGCCGCCATGCGGCCCCGGCTCGGCAGCCAGCGCGCCACGGCGGGGGACGCCCTCCCTTCCACCAATCCTTTCGGCAGGCAGGCAGTCGCCTACAGCTTTTACGAGGGATGGAGAGACCAGTTCCGCTACCTGCGTTGCGCGAAATCCGGCTGCTATGTCGACACGAAAGGTGGGCGCCATGACGCTCTTCTGCTGTTCGGCGGCCGCCGCGCCGACGGAACGCCGCGTCCCGCTGCGGCGCGCACACCGCAGGACTACTTCGAGTCAGCGCTAGCCTTGGCGCAAGGGCGGATCATCGATATCTGCAGTGCCGAGGCCGCCGTCTTCGACAACAGCTCGTCCGCCGGCCGCGACGCGGATCTCGCCCTATGCCTCGCGCCCTAGCGGCAATGCCGCGATACGATTTGCGCGCATCGGGATTCCGCCGTGCGGCACACCTCCGCCGCAGGGGTTTCAGCCTGGTCGAAGTGGCGATCGCCGTGGCGATCATGGGACTGCTGCTCGGCAGCCTGATCGTCCCGTTCGCGGCGCAGAGCGAAATGCGGGCTCGCCGCGCGACCGACAAGGCGCTGGCCGAGATCCGCGATGCGCTGATCGGCTACGCCGTGGTGAAGGGCCGCCTGCCCTGCCCAGCGCCGGCCACGGTCGCCGCGGGCACGGCGGGTGCGGGTATCGAGGCGCGAGCGGGCGGCCAGTGCAGCTGCGCCGGCGCCACGGCGCTCGCGAGCGCGGCCGGCGCCCCCTGCTCCGCATCCGCGGTCGTTGGCGTCGTGCCGTGGGCGACCCTGGGCGTTGCCGAAACGGACGGCTGGGGACGCCGCTATACGTACGGCGTCGACGCGCAGTTCGGCCGCGATCCGGGACAGGAGACATTCGGCTGCGCGCCGAACGTTCCGCCCGCAAGCGCCGGCTTCGCCCTCTGCTCTCCGCCCCAGGTCGAAATCCGATCGGCAAGAGGCGGGCCCTCGATGGTCAGCGGCGGCGTTCCGGCCGTCGTCGTCTCGCACGGCAAGAACGGATTCGGCGCCTACACGCCGCAAGGCGGCGCGATCGCCGGCGCAGAGGCGAGCCCCGACGAACTGGAAAACGGCAATGCCGATTCCGTCTTCGTCAGCAGTACCGGCAGCGACGACCAAGTGGTCTGGGTGCCGACCTACCTGTTGATGCACCGCATGCTGTCCGCCGGCATGCTGCCTTAGCGGCGACGGACGGCCGAGAGTATATTTTTGCGAGGAGGACTGAGA
>DAIDAU010000377.1 GCA_027310465.1 Rhodocyclaceae bacterium | reverse complement strand
GTGATGACGCGCGACGACGACTATTTCATTCCGCTCGGCCAGCGCGTGCAGAAGGCGCGGCGCGTGCAGGCCGACCTGTTCGTCTCGATCCACGCCGACGCTTTTCTCAAGCCGACGGCGCGCGGCTCTTCGGTCTTCGTGCTGTCCGAGAACGGCGCTTCCTCGTCGGCCGCGCGCTGGCTCGCGCAGCGCGAGAACGCGGCCGACCTGATCGGCGGCGTCAACCTCGGCGTCAAGGATCCCTACCTCGCCCGCACGCTGCTCGATCTTTCGCAGACGGCGACGCTCAACGACAGCCTCAAGCTCGCCAAGGCGGTGCTCGGCCAGATCGGCAGCATCAACGCGCTGCACAAGGGCCAGGTGGAGCAGGCGGGCTTCGCGGTGCTGAAGGCGCCGGACATTCCTTCGATCCTCGTCGAGACCGCATTCATCTCCAATCCCGAGGAGGAGCGGCGCCTCAACGACGACGCCTACCAGGATCAGATGGCGTCGGCGATCCTCAAGGGCATCGAGCAGTACTTCGCCAGGAACCCGCCGCTGGCGAAATCCAAGCTGGCCTGACGGCCGCTCAGTAGAAGGCGATGGCCGCGGCGACGAGCAGGGCCGTCGCCAGGATCAGCAGGACGCGCAGCGAATCCGAGCGGCCGCGCGCGCTGGCGGCGGCTTCGGCGACTGTCACCGGAGCCGCCGGGGATGCCGCCGCCGGCGATGGCGGTGGCGCAGGGGCGCGCGTTTCCGGCCGGACCATCCTCACGGTAGCGGCATAGTCGTCGAACTCGCGCTCCATGCCGATGGCGTGGGCGAGCTTCTGCGTCGCCGCGAACGAGTCGAAGGACGACGACAGGCCGCGCGCGCCGCTGTCCTCGGCGTCGGCGCCCTGCTGGCCCAGGCGCACCCCGTCGTCGACGCGCGCCGTCGCGGCGGAGGCGAGCGCGCCCGAGTAGCGCCGCTCGCAGTCGCGCAGGTCGGAAGCGAATTCCGCTGCGTCCTGATAGCGGTCCTCGGGGCGCTTCTTCAAGGCGCGCGCGACGATCAGGTCGAGCATCTCGGGCAGTTCGGGGTTGATGCGGCTGGGCGGCGGCGGGTCGACGCTGGTCGTCTGGTACATCAGCGACTCGAGGCTGTTGCCGGCGAACGGCGGCTTGCCCGTCAGCATCTCGTAGAGCACGATGCCGAGCGCGAAGATGTCGGCGCGATGATCCACCGGCTGGCCGAGCACCTGCTCGGGCGCCATGTACTTGGGCGAACCGAGCAGCACGCCGGTGCGCGTCTTGACGTCGGAGCGCTGGATGCGCGCGATGCCGAAATCGGTGATCTTCGCCGTGCCGCTGGCGAGCACCATGATGTTCGCCGGCTTGATGTCCCGGTGCACCACGCCGCGCTGGTGGGCGTAGGCGATGCCGTCGGCGACCTGCGCCGCGATCGAGACCGCCTGCGCCGCGGGCAGCGGCTGGCCTGATCCGATCAGGTCCTTCAGTTTCCGTCCCTCGATGTATTCCATCGCCATGTAGGCGACGTTCTCGGTGCGGCCGAGGTCGTAGATGGTGACGATCGCCG
>DAIDAU010000348.1 GCA_027310465.1 Rhodocyclaceae bacterium | reverse complement strand
GTCCCCAGCTTTGCGCGACGAGGTTGATGGCCTCGGTGGTGCCGCGCACGAAGACGATTTCCTCCGTCGCGCCGGCGTTGAGGAAACGGCGCACCTTCTCGCGCGCCGCCTCGTAGGCGTCGGTGGCACGCGCCGCCAGTGTGTGCGCGGCGCGGTGGATGTTGGAGTTCTCGTGTTCGTAGAAGTACGAGATGCGGTCGATCACCGCCATCGGCTTCTGCGTCGTCGCGGCGTTGTCGAGCCAGATCAGCGGCCGGCCGTTGACGCGCTCGCCGAGAATGGGGAAATCGCGCCGCACGGCATTCACGTCGACGGGCGGACGGAGATCCGTCGCCGGCGCCGGAGCGTCGTCGCCAGCGGCGAGAAAGTAGTACGGCGGATAGCCGGCAGCCTCGCCGAAGAAGTAATAGGGCGTCGACGGCAGCGAGGCCGGCACGAACGGCGCGCGCGAAGTTTCCGGCACCGCCGGCAGCGCCGCGGCATAGGCCTCGGGCACGCCGAGGACGGCGAAGCCGGCTACGACGGGAACCTCGGCCGGCAGGGACGCCGGCTGCGGCGCGGGACTTGTTTGCGGCACGAGTGCGGCCTGCGGCGCAGCTGCGCCGCCAGGCAGCGGGACGGCCGTCACCGGGACGCCGCCGCCGGGCAGGGCCGCGAAGAACTCCGCTGCCATACGCGCCAGCGTCGCTTCGTCGGGCAAGCCCGCCGGCAGCGGATCACTGGTAGGTGTGAGCATATTCATGGTACTTGCCGACTTCCACGTCTTCGAGCACCGCCAGCGCATCCTCGGTCAGCACGGCGAGCGAGCAGTAGAGCGAGATCAGGTAGGAGGCGATGGCGTTGCGGTTGATGCCCATGAAGCGCACCGACAGGCCGGGACTCTGCTCGCCGGCGAGCCCCGGCTGATAGAGGCCGATCACGCCCTGGCGCTTGTCGCCCACGCGCAGCAGCAGGATCTTGGTCTTGCCGTCCTCGACCGGCACCTTGTCGGAGGGAATCAGCGGGATGCCGCGCCAGGTGATGAATTGGGAACCGAACAGGCTGACCGTCGGCGGCGGCACGCCGCGGCGCGTGCACTCGCGGCCGAAGGCGGCGATGGCGAGCGGATGGGTGAGAAAGAAGGCCGGCTCCTTCCAGACCTTGGTCAGCAGGTCGTCGAGATCGTCCGGCGTCGGCGCGCCGGTCAGCGTCGAGATGCGCTGCGCGTCCTGAACGTTGGCCAGCAGGCCGTAGTCCGGGTTGTTGATGAGTTCGCTTTCCTGGCGCTCCTTGATGATCTCGATGGTCAGCCGCAACTGCTCCTTGATCTGGTCGTGCGGGCTGCTGTAGAGGTCGGATACGCGCGTATGCACGTCGAGGATGGTGGTCACCGCGTTGAGGAACAGCTCGCGCGGCTGCTCTTCGTAGTCGACGTAGGTCTTGGGCAGCGCCGCCTCGTCGCGATGCGAACAGGCCACCTGGATTTCGCCCGGATTCTTGACCTGGTTGAGGCGGAAGATGCCGGCCTCGACCGGCAGCCATTGCAGCAGGTGCACCAGCCAGCGCGGCGTGATCGTCGATAGTTGCGGGGCCGTCTTGGTGGCATTGGCCAGCTGGCGCGCGGCGTTGTCGCTGAGGGCATGCTTCACGTCTTGGTCGGACATGCAGTTCTCCTGATGGGTGGGAAGAGGGTTATGTATTGACGGTCTCGTTGCGCACCACCGCCTGCGTGACGTGGCTGTTCGGCGGCACGCTGTAAGTGAGCCAGACGTTGCCGCCGATGGTGGAGCCGCGGCCGATGGTGACGCGGCCGAGGATGGTGGCGCCGGCATAGACGACGACTTCGTCCTCGAGGATGGGATGGCGCGGCGCCCCCTTTTCGAGCGCGCCGGAGGCGTCCTGCGTGAAACGCTTGGCGCCCAGGGTGACGGCCTGGTAGAGGCGCACGCGCCGGCCGATCACGGCCGTCTCGCCGACGACGACGCCCGTGCCGTGGTCGATGAAGAAGCCGGGGCCGATGCGGGCGCCGGGATGGATATCGATGCCGGTGGCGGAGTGCGCGATCTCGGCGACGATGCGCGCCACCAGCGGAGCGCCGAGCCGGTGGAGTTCGTGGGCGAGCCGATGGTGGATCAGCGCCAGCAGCCCCGGATAGCAGAGCAGCACTTCGTCGACGCTGCGCGCCGCGGGGTCGCCCTCGTAGGCGGCCTCGACGTCGCTGTCGAGGATCGCGCGCAGTTCCGGCAGACGCGCGGCGAACGCCCTGACGATGCCCGCGGCGGCCGCATCGGCGTCGCTGCTCGCGTCGGCGCCGCGGCCAAGCTCCAGCCGCACTTGCTCGTGAAGCGCGGTAAGCGCGCGCTCCAGCGCGCTGCCGACATAGTAGTCTTCGCCTTCCCGATGCAGGTCGGCGGGACCAAGACGCATCGGGAACAGCGCGCCGCAAAGATCTTCGGCGACGCGCTGCAACGCTGCGCGCGAGGGGAACTCGCGCGTCGCCGCCTCGCGCCGCTGCGCCAGCCGCCAGCGCTCGCGCGCCGCGCGCAGACCGTCGACTGCCGCGCGCACGCCCCAGCCGGCGTCTTCCGTTTCGCTCGGCACCGCGGCGAGCACCGTCTTGCTCATGCGGGCAGCCCGGCCTCGTTGAACAAGCCCTCGAAGAGGATCGAACTCAGGTAGCGCTCGCCCGAATCGGGCAGCACGACGACGATGGTCTTGCCCGCGTTCTCGGGCCGCTCGGCGAGCCGCGCGGCGACAGCGACGGCCGCGCCGCTGGAGATGCCGGAGACGATGCCTTCCTCCTTGGCCAGGCGGCGCGCGTAGAGCACCGAGTCCTCGTTGCTCACCTGCTCGATGGCGTCGACCAGCGAGAGGTCGAGCACCTGCGGCACGAAACCGGCGCCGATGCCCTGTATCTTGTGCGGGCCGGGCTTGATCGGCTCGCCGGCGCGCGCCTGCGTCAGCACTGGGCTCGCAGTGGGTTCGACGGCGACGGAGACGATCTTCTTGCCTTTGGTCCCCTTGATGTAGCGCGAGACGCCGGTGATGGTGCCGCCGGTGCCGACGCCCGAGACCAGGATGTCGATCGCGCCGTCGGTGTCCTCCCAAATCTCGGGACCCGTGGTGCGCTCGTGGATCGCCGGATTCGCCGGGTTCTTGAACTGCTGGAGCAGCACGTACTTGTCCGGTTCCGACGCCGCGATCTCCTCGGCCTTGGCGATGGCGCCGCCCATGCCCTTGGCGCCTTCGGTGAGGATCAGCTTGGCGCCGAATATCGTCAGCAGCTTGCGCCGTTCGAGGCTCATGGTCTCGGGCATGGTCAGCGTCAGCGGAATGCCCTTCGCCGCGGCGACGAAAGCCAGCGCGATGCCGGTGTTGCCGCTGGTCGGCTCGACCAGTTCCTTGCCGGGACCGAGGATGCCGCGCTGCAAAGCATCCTCGACCATGGCCGCGCCGATGCGGCACTTGACCGAGTAGGCGGGATTGCGGCCCTCGATCTTGGCCAGCACCGTGGCCTTGCCTTCCACGACGCGGTTGAGCCTGATGAGCGGCGTGCGGCCGATCGACAGCGAGTTGTCAGCGAACCATTTCGACATTGCATTGCTCCTTTGAGATCAGTCCTGGACCCAGGGGAGGCCGGCATGGCGCCAGCCGTTGAAGTTTCCGCGCCGCTGCTGAGCATCGAGATCGCCCTCGAAGCCTTCGAGGACGTTGAACACGTTCTTGAAGCCGGCCTTCGTCGCCGCCTCCGCGGCGGCCGCAGAACGCTTGCCGCTGCGGCAAAGCAGCAGCACTACGGCATCCTTGCCGGTCTTGATCTCGAGTTCCTTGACGAAACGCGGATTGCGCGTCAATGAGAACCCGGTCATCCAGGCGACATGCAGCGTACCGGGTACATGGCCGACGAACTTGCGCTCCTCGGCCGAGCGCACGTCGACGAGACGGGCATCGCCGGCCGCGAACAGCGCCCACGCATCCTGCGACGAAACGCTGCCGGCGTAGGGCAGCCCGGCTTCCGCGGCTTGGCGGCGGGCGACCTCAAGAATCGCGGCCGCGCGCGGCTCGTGTTCGGGCGCAGCGTGCGGCAGCCGTGCCGGTTCCGCGGCGGCATCGCAGTTGAGTAGCGTCATCGTCAGTCCTTTCGCGACGCGGCGCGAGGCGGTAATAGAACCCGCTCGACCGCACGCGATGGACTTTAGAGGCCCGTCCTTATAAATGGAACGAAGAAGAGTTCAGAAACTTATTTCGACGCAGAATATGGCGCCGGTCAACTCGACCGCTGGAGCGCCTGGTCGAGGTCCCAGAGAATGTCGTCGAGGGTCTCGAGCCCGACCGAAAACCGGATCAGGTCCGGCCCGACGCCCGCGGCGATCTGCTGCTCCTCGGAAAGCTGCCGATGCGTGGTGGACGCCGGGTGGATCACCAGCGTCTTGGCGTCGCCGATGTTCGCCAGCTGCGAGAGGAACTCGACGCTGTCGATGAACTTCGCGCCGGCCGCCGCGCCGCCCTTGATGCCGAAGGTCAGCACCGCGCCGGCGCCCTTCGGCAGGTACTTGCGCGCGAGATCGTGGTAGCGGTTGCCGGGCAGGCCGGGATAATTGACCCAGGCGACGCGCGGGTGGTCCTGCAGCCAGTGCGCCACCGCCAATGCGTTGGCGCAGTGGCGCTCCATGCGCAGCGGCAGCGTCTCGACGCCCTGCAGCAGCAGGAACGCGTTGAGCGGCGACAGTGCCGGACCGAAGGTGCGCAGGCCTTCCATGCGGCACTTCATGGTGAAGCCGAAGTCGCCGAACGTTTCGTAGAAGCGCACGCCGTGATAGCCGGGCGAAGGCTCGGTCATGGTGGCGAACCGGCCGTTGTCCCATGGAAACTTGCCGGATTCGACGATGACGCCGCCCATCGTCGTGCCGTGGCCGCCGAGGAACTTGGTGGCCGAATGCACGACGATCGCCGCCCCGTGCTCGAAGGGCCGGCACAGATAGGGCGAGGCGAAGGTGTTGTCGATGAACAGCGGCAAGCCCGCCTGGCTGGCGACGCGCGCCACGGCAGCGATGTCGACGACGTTGAGCGACGGATTGCCGAGCGTCTCGGCGTAGAGCGCCTTGGTCTTCGGCGTGATCGCGCGCGCAAAGTTCTCGGGATCGTCGGCGTCGACGAACACCGTGTCGATGCCGAGCTTGCGGAAATTCACGTCGAGCTGCGTGTGCGTGCCGCCGTAGAGCGTGCGCGCGGCGACGCGTTCCTCCAGCACCGCCACCGTCGGATTCGACAATCGCGTATAGACGTTGCCGAAGGTTTGCAGGTTGAACAGGCTCGCCGCGTGCTCGGGCGAATCGAACACGTAGGACGTCGTCTGGTAGATCGGCACCGCGCGGCTGCCCGTGGCGGCGTCGGGAATCTGCCCGGCGTGAAGGCAGAGGGTATCGAATCCGTACTCGCGATCGGCCATGTCGTCGCCCTCAGTGCGGCAGCCAGGTCGGACGGCGCGAGGAAATCACGCGGGTATTGACGCCGAACCAGTTGAGCCCGCCATAAAGCCGCGCGTACTCGATCTTTACGCAGCGATCCATCACGACCGTAAGCCCGGCGGCCTCGGCGATGCGCTTCGCCTCCTCGTTGATGACGCCGATCTGCAGCCACAGCGCCTTGGCGCCGATGGCGACCGCGTCCTGCGCTACGGCGACGCAGTCGGCCGGCTTGCGGAAGACGTCGACGAGGTCGACCTTCTCGGGGATCGAGCGCAGGTCGGGATAGCACTTCTCGCCGAGGATTTCCGGGTACTTCGGGTTAACCGGAATGATGCGGTAGCCGTGCTGCTGCATGTACTTCGCGGCAAAATTCGACGGCCGGAACCAGTCGGCCGAAAGGCCGACGACGGCAATCGTGTGGCAGTCGCGCAGGACGCGGCGCAACGTTGCGATGTCGCTCATGGAAATCTTCCTCGCGCGGTAGTCGCCGCATTGTGGCGGGCGCGCGGCGGTCTGTAAAGACGGCTTGCGCCCCGCGAGCACCGGACACGCGGGAAGGGCCGCCGCCGGAGAGGCGGCGGCCATCATGCCTTACTTCAGATAGATCTGGTCGAAGGCGCCGCCGTCGGCGAAGTGCGTCTTCTGCGTCTTGCGCCAGTCGCCCACGATCTCCGCAAGCGTGAACAACTTCACCGGCGCGAACTGCTTCGCATACTTGGCCGCCACCTTCTTGTCGGTCGGACGGTAGTAGTTGCGGGCCGCGATTTCCTGGCCTTCCGGCGAGTAGAGGTAGTTCAGGTACTCGGTCGCCACCTTGCGCGTGCCCTTCTTGTCCACCACCTTGTCGACGACGGCGACCGGCGGCTCGGCGAGGATGGAGACGGACGGCGTGACGATCTCGAACTTGTCCGGACCGAGTTCTTTCACCGCGAGATAGGCTTCGTTCTCCCACGCGATCAGCACGTCGCCGATGCCGCGCTCGACGAAGGTCGTCGTGGAGCCGCGCGCGCCGGAATCGAGCACCGGCACGTTGGCGTAGAGCTTCTTGACGAAGTCCAGTGCCTTCCCTTCATTGCCGCCCGGCTGCTTGAGCGCGTAGCCGTAGGCGGCCAGGTAATTCCAGCGCGCGCCGCCCGAGGTCTTCGGGTTCGGCGTGATGATGGCGATGCCCGGCTTGACGAGGTCGCCCCAGTCCTTGATGCCCTTGGGATTGCCCTTGCGCACCAGGAAGACGATGGTCGAGGTGTAGGGCGAAGCCGCGTGCGGGAAGGCCTTCTGCCAGCCCGGATTGATGAGGCCCTTATCTTCGATGGCGTCGATGTCGCCGCCGAGCGCCAGCGTGACGACGTCGGCGTCGAGGCCGTCGATGACCGCGCGCGCCTGCTTGCCGGAGCCGCCGTGCGAGGCCTTGATGTCGAGGGTTTCGCCGGTCTTCGCCTTCCAGTGCTTGGCGAAGGCGGCGTTGAAGTCCTGGTAGAGCTCGCGCGTCGGATCGTAGGAGACGTTGAGCAGCGTGGTGTCGGCCAGTGCGCTGCCGGCGAGGCCGAGGGCCAGCACGGCGGCAATTAGGGAACGGCGAATGTTGGTCATGATGTTGAAACTCCGTGTTTGAAAGGTAAATGCAAGGCTACGGAAACAACAACGAATAACGAACGAAGAATTTCTGCATTGCTTATGCGTCGGCGAGCCGTGACCGTCCGCTCACCACCCGCCGCCGAGCGCGGCGATCAGCGCGATGCTCGCGCCCAGGCGCCTTGAGCGGATGTCGAGCGCGGTGCGTTCGGCGGCGAGCGCGGTGGTCTGGGCGGTAACGACGTTGAGGTAGCTCACGACGCCGCCGCGATACTGGTGCTCGGTCAGGGTCAGCGTGCGGCGCGCCGCATCGAGGGCCGCGTCCTGCAGTTGCGCCTCTTCGCTCAGGATGCGCTGCGCCGCGAGGTTGTCCTCCACTTCCTGCACGCTCTTCAGCACCGTCTGGCGATAGAAGGCGACGCTGCCCTCGGCGGCCGCCTCGGCCTGATCGACGCGGGCGCCGCGGGCGCCGCCGTCGAAGAGCGTGGCAGCGAGCGTCGGCCCGAAACTCCAGAAGCGCGCCGGCGCGGTGAACCAGTGCGCCAGACTGGCGCTCTCCGAACCGATGGAGCCGTTGAATACGAAGGTCGGAAACCACGCGGCGCGCGCGGCGCCGATCTGCGCGTTGGCCGCCGCTGCGCGGCGCTCCGCCGCCGCAACGTCGGGTCGCCGCTCCAGCAACTGCGACGGCAGGCCCACCGGAAGCGCGGGCGGCAGCGGGGGATCGCCGGCTTCGGCGATGGCGAAGCCGGAAGCCGGCCGGCCGACGAGGATGGCAATGGCGTGTTCCGCCTGGGCGCGGGCGATGCCGGCATCCTTGATCTGGACGCGCACGCCATGCAGTTGGGTTTCCGCCTGGAGCACGTCGAGTTGGCTGGCGACGCCGAGCCGGAAACGGTTGCGCGTCAGTTCCAGCGACCTGACGTAGGCCGTTTCGGCCCGCGCCAACAGCCGGCGCTGAGCATCGGCCGTGCGCAGCAGGAAGTAGTTCTTCGCCAGTTCGACGTGCAGCGCGAGACGCGCGCTTTCGAGGTCCGCCGCGGCCGCTTCGGCCGTCGCATCGGCCGCTTCGGCGCCGCGCTCGATGCGTCCCCAGAGATCGGCTTCCCACGCGGCGCCGAGCGCGAAGCGGCGGTCGTCGGCCACCGCGGTCGCTCCCGTCTTCGACACGTCGGCGGAAGTGCGCCCGCGCGTGGCCGATGCCTGCGCCGACAGCGTGGGCCAGAAGGCCGCATGGGCGCCGGCGGCGGCGGCGCGCGCCTGGCGCAGTTGCGACTCGGCGTAGCGCCACGATTGGCTGCGCTCTTCGACCTGCGCCTGCAGCGCGTCGAGTTCGGCATCGCCGAAACTGCGCCACCACGGCGCGCGCGTCGCCGTATCGGAGGGTTCTGCGGGCTTCCAGTCGCCACCCTCCTTGTAGGCGGCAGGCAGGTCGACATCCGGGCGCACGTAATCGGGGCCGACCGCGCAGCCGGAGAGCGTGGCTGCGACGGCGCAGGCGATCAGCCTTCTCACGCGCCTTCCCCCACCGCAACGAGTTGCGCCGCGTCGCGCTTGCGCCAGCGTCGATGCACGCGGTCGAGCGCGAGATACACCACCGGCGTGGTGAACAGCGTCAGCAACTGCGACACTACCAGCCCGCCGACGAGCGCGAAGCCCAGCGGCTGCCGCAGTTCCGCCCCGGCGCCGGAGCCGAGCATCAGCGGCAAGCCGGACAGGATGGCGCACAGGGTGGTCATCATGATCGGCCCGAAGCGCAGCAAACAGGCTTCGCGGATCGACGCCTCGGGTGCAAGGCCGCGTTCGCGCTCGGCGGCCAGCGCGAAGTCCACCATCATGATGCCGTTCTTTTTGACGATGCCGATCAAGAGCAGGATGCCGATCAGCCCGATCACGTCCAGATCGAAGCCGCAGGCCCAGAGGGCAAGGATGGCGCCCATGCCGGCCGACGGCAGCGTGGAGAGAATCGTCAATGGATGGAGGTAGCTCTCGTAGAGGAAGCCCAGCACGACATAGACGGCGAGCAGCGCGGCAGCGATCAGCAGCGGCTGAGAGGCGAGCGAGCTTTGGAATGCCTGCGCCGCTCCCTGGAACGAGCCGCTGAGCGTCGCCGGCATGCCGGCGACGGCAACGGTTTCCTTGACGGCCTTCACCGCGTCGCCCAGCCCCACGCCGGACGCGAGATTGAACGACAGCGTCACCGCCGGCATGCGCGCCTGGTGGCCGATGGACAGGAAGCCGTTGCGTCCCGTATCCACGCGCACGAAGGCCGAGAGCGGCACGGCCTTGCCGGTTGCCGGCGACGTCACATAGAGCCGCGAAAAGAGATCGGTGTCGGCCTGCAGCTTGGGCGTGACCTCCAGCACGATCTTGTAGCTGTTGGCCTGCGTGTAGTACTGGGCGACCTGGCGCTGGCCGATGGCGTCGTAAATCGTGGCGTCGATCATCGCCGGCGTGACGCCCAGCGCCGACGCACGCTGCCGGTCGATGGTGAGCTGCGCCACGGCGGCGCCGTTCTGCTGGTCGCTGGCGACGTCGGCCAGCTGCGGCAGGGCGCGGAACTTCTGCAGCAGCAGCGGCGCCCAGCGGTTGAGTTCATCGAGGTCGGCGCCGCTGACGGTGTATTGGAACTGGGTGCGCGAACTGCGCCCGCCGATGCTGAGGTCCTGTGCCGCCTGGAAGTAGAGATTGAGGCCGGGCACGCGGGCGAAGCGCGGACGCAGGCGGGCGATGACCTCGCCCGGCGCGTCGCTGCGGCCGGCGGCGCGCGGACGCAGGCCGATGAACAGGCGCATCGAGTTGCCGCCGTTGTAATAGACGGCGACGTTGTCGACGTCCTGGTCGGCTTCAGCACCGCGACCGCTTCCTGCAGGCGTTCCTGCATGCCGTCGAACGAGATGTCCTGGCCGCCTTCGGCGGTGCCGAAGATCACGCCGGTGTCCTGCTGCGGGAAGAAGCCTTTGGGCACGGCGACATACATGGCCACCGAGGCGACGAGCGAGGCGAAGAACACGGCGAGCGTCGCCCGCTGGTGCCGCAGCACCACGTCGAGGCCGCGGCGGTAGGCGCCCTGCAGCCGGTCGAAGTTGCGCTCGAAAGCATTGAACAGGCGGCCGTGGGCGGCCGGGGTGCCGAGCTTCAGAAAACGCGCGCACAGCGTCGGGATCAGCGTCAGCGACACCAGCACCGACACGGCGATGGCGAGCGTCATGGTCACCGCGAATTCGCGGAACAGCCGGCCGACGATGCCGCCCATGAACAGCACCGGGATGAACACCGCGACCAGCGACACGGAGATCGAGATCACCGTGAAGCCCACTTCCCGCGCGCCGTCGATGGCTGCTTGCAGCGGCGGCACGCCGTCCTCGACGTGGCGGTAGATGTTCTCCAGCATGACGATGGCGTCGTCGACGACGAAGCCGACGGCGATGGTCAGCGCCATCAGCGACAGGTTGTCGCGCGAATAGCCGCAGGCGTACATCGCCGCCGCCGTGCCGAACAGGGCGAGCGGAATGGTCGAGCCGGCAATCAGTGTCGCCGGCAGGTTGCGCAGGAAAAGGAAGATCACCGCCACCACCAGGATCACCGACAGCAGCAGCGTGAACTGCACGTCCTCCACCGAGGCGCGGATGGTCTGGGTGCGGTCCTGCAGCACGTGAATCTCCGCCGCCGGCGGCACGTCCTGCCGGATGCGCTCGAGTTCGCGCTTCACGCGCTCCACCGTCTCGATGACGTTGGCGCCGGCCTGCTTGGAGACCGTCAGCACCAGCGCGGAACCGCTGGCGAAGCGCTCGGCGTCCGCGGCGCCGGCGCCGAGGTGGGCCCAGGCGGCGGAGCGCACGTCCTCGGCGTCGGCCACCGCGGTGCCGACGTCGCGCACGCGCACCGCGGCACCCTTGCGATAGGCGATGACCACGTCGTTCCATTGCCCGGCGTCGAGCACCTGGTCGTTGGTGCTGACGGTGAAAGTCTGCCGCGGCCCGTCGATGGTGCCCTTGGGCGCGCTGACGCTGGCGTTGGCGACGGCATTGCGCACGTCCTCGAGCCCCAGGCCCACCGAAGCCAGCTTGCCGGGGGCGACCTGGATGCGCACGGCGGGCTTGCGCATGCCGTTCACGTTGACGTTGCCGACGCCTTCGATCTGCGAAATCTGCGGCGCCACCAGCGTGTCGGCGATGTCGCTGAGCACCGTGAGCGGCAGCACGTCGGAGCGCATGCCGAGGGTGATGATGGGACGGTCGCCGGGATTGGACTTGCGCAGCGTCGGCGGGCTGGACATGGCGACGGGCAGTTGGCGCGAGGCGGCGTTGATGGCCGCCTGCACGTCCTGCGCGGCGGCGTCGATGTTGCGGTCGAGGCTGAACAGCAGCGTGATGTTGGTGCTGCCCAGCGACGACGATGAAGTCATGTCCTCGACGCCGGCGATCTGTGCGAACTGGCGTTCCAGCGGGCTCGCCACGTTGGCGGCCATGATCTCGGGCGCCGCGCCCGGCAGCGAAGCCGATACCGAAATGGCGGGGAAATCCACTTGCGGCAGCGGTGCCACGGGCAGCAGCGGCCATGCCACCACCCCGGCCAGCAGCACGGCGGCGGCGAGCAGCGAAGTGCCGATCGGCCGTTCGATGAAGAATTCGGCCAGCCTCACCGCTCGTTTTCCTTCGTCTTCTGCGTATCGTCGCGCGGCCGCTCGTCCCTGGCCGCCGCGGCCCTGGCGTCGACGACGCGCGAACCGGGCTTGAGCTTGGCCTGGCCTTCGGCCACCACCGCTTCGCCGGCGGAGAGGCCTGCGGCGATCACCGCTTGTCCGTCCTGCAGCAGGCTCACGCGGAGGGCGCGGGGCTTCACGGTGCCGTCTTCGCCCACGACGTAGGCGAAGGTGCCCTCGGGGCCGCGCTGCACCGCGGAAGCCGGCAGCACCAGGGCGTTGCGGCGCGTGCCGAGCACGAGGCGCACGCTGACGAACTGTCCCGGCCAAAGGCGATGTTCCGCATTGGCAAAGCGCGCCTTCAACTGCACCGTGCCGGTGGCCGCATCGACCTGGTTGTTCACCACCTGGAGGGTGCCGCGCGCGACGACTTGCGCATCGTCGGCGGACTGCACCAGCACTTCGAGTCCTTCGCCGCCGTGCGCATGCGCCGCGGCGCCTTCCTTGACGGCGCGATTGACCCGCTCCACCTGGTCCTCCGGCAAGGTGAAGACGACGCTGATCGGGTCGATGCGGTTGATGACCACGATGCCGGTCGCTTCCGCCGCGCGCAGCACGTTGCCGGCGTCGACGAGGCGGACGCCGGTGCGCCCCGCGATCGGCGCCGCCACCGTCGTGCGGTCGAGCTGCACCTTGGCGTAGGCAAGCTGGGCGCCGTCCATCTGCACGGCGGCTTCCAGTTGCGCCACCTGCGCCCGCTGGCTCTCGAAGGTCTGGCGCGGCACGGCGTCGAGTTGCAGCAACTCGTCGTAGCGCGCCAGGTCGGCCCGCGCCTGGGCGAGCGACGCCTCGTCCTTCGCCTTCTGGGCGCGCGCCTGGTCGACTTGCGCCTGGAAGGGCGCCGGATCGATCTGCGCCAGCGCCGTGCCGATGCCGACGTCCTGGCCCTCCGTGAACAGCACCTTCTGCACCTGGCCGTCCACCAGGGCGCGCACCGTGGCCGACTCCAGCGCCTGTACGGTGCCGATGCCGCTGGCAAGATCGGCGACATCCGCTTCGGCGGCCGTGGCGAGCACGACCGGCACCGGCGGCGGGCCCGGCTTGCGCGCCGCGTTGGCGTTGCGCGCCGGCCCCCACCCGGCGAAAGTGCCGGCGAGCGCGAGCGAGACGAGCGCAAGCAGCAGGGCTCGGCGCGAACGGAACGGAGGGAGACGGATCATGACGGAGAAGGCGGCCGAATCCGGCGCGGAATTGAAACGGTTTGCCGTTGCAGGAACCGTGCCCCGGCATCGCCGCCGCGCGATCCGCGCCGGCACGCGATCTTCGGCACAGGCGCGGGTTCTTCGCTGCTGCCAACGCAACACGCAATGCGGCGGCGCTGTTGCGGGCGCAGCAGCTTGCGTGGCGAGACGCATACCCCCGAGCGCTACGCCGATGCATTCGCGCAGGCGCAGGCGCAGGGTTTGACGCCGCGTCCGCGTGGCGTCTCGTCACCTGGCACAACCCCTGCTGATAGATGCTTCCATCGTCACCCGAGAAAAGAGAACCCAATGGAACATGGAGCGATCTGGGATCTGCCGACGCGGCTATTCCATTGGCTGCTGGTCGCCGTCGGCATCGGCGCCGCCGTCACCGGCAAGATCGGCGGCAACCTCATCGAATGGCACGGCCGTTTCGGCCTGCTGATCCTCGGCCTGATCGTGTTCCGCGTCGTCTGGGGCTTCGTCGGGTCCGACACGGCGCGTTTCGCGCGCTTCGTGCGCGGACCGCGCGCCGTCGCCGCCTACCTGCGCGGCGAGTGGCAGGGCGTCGGTCACAATCCCCTCGGCGCGCTGGCCGTGCTTGCGCTGCTGGCGCTGATCGCCGCGCAGGCGGCCAGCGGCCTGTTCGCCAACGACGACATTGCCTTCCAGGGGCCGCTCGCCGATCTCGTCGGCAAAGAAGCCTCCGACCGCGCGCGCGCCTGGCATTCGCTGGTCTTCGACGGCCTGATCGCGCTGGCGGTCCTCCACGTCGGCGCCATCGTCTTCTATCTGCGCGTCAAGGGCCGAAACCTGATCCGGCCGATGATCGACGGCGGCGAAGCGCGCGCAACAGGCGCGGCGCCTCGTCCGCACCATGCCCGAAGCATTGCCGCATTCCTGATTGCCGCGCTGGTCGCCTCGGGGGCCGTCTACGCCGCCGCCGGCGGCCTGCTGCCCGCCGACGCGCCGCCTGCCCAGTGCGCGCCCGCGGCCTGGTAAGCCATTCATTTCCGTCAGTCCTCCAAGGAGAAACAATGAAGTTCCGCAACATGCTTTTGCTCGCCGCCGGCGTCGCCGCCGCTTCGGGCACGTTCGCGCAGCAGGCGCAGCCCAAGCCCGAAACGCTCATCAAGTGGCGCCAGTCGGCCTATCAAGTGCTGGCGTGGAACGGCGCCCGCATCAAGGCCAACGTCGAGGGCCAGTACAACAAGGACGAGGTGGTGCGCGCCGCCAACAGCACCGCGGCCATCGCCAATTCCGGACTGGGCGCGCTCTTCGCGCCGGGCACCGAACAGGGCAAGGGCTGGCACGACACCACCGTCAAGCCCGAACTGTTCAAGGACCCCAAGAAGGTCGGCGAACTGGCCGGCAACTTCGTGCGCGAAGCCAACGAACTGGCCAAGGTCGCCGCCACGGGCGACCAGGCCGCCGTCAAGGCGCAGTTCGGCAACCTCGGCAAGACCTGCAAGGCCTGCCACGACGAATTCAAGAACAAGGACTGACGCTCATGAACCGATCCTTCCTGCTCGGCGCCCTGATGCTGGCGCTTGCCGTCCCGGCCGCTTTTGCGCAACAAGCCGCGCCGGCGGCCACGCCCTATGTGGCCCCGCCCTGGACCTACAAGACCAAACAGCTGAACCGCGCCGAAATCGACGCGCTGCTCGCCAATCCGGCCAAGGTCGTCGTCATCGACGTGCGGCGCCCCGACGAACTGGTGTCGAAAGGCGGCTTCCCCGTCTATCTCAGCATCCAGATCAAGGACCTCGAGAAGCAGCTCGACTACATTCCCAAGGACCGGACCATCGTCACCGTCTCGAATCGCGCGCATCGCGCCGGCGCCGCCGGCGACGTGTTGACGGCCAAGGGCTTCAAGGTCGCGGGCGCGGCCGGCTCATTGGACTACGAGGATCAGGGCGGCACGATAGCGCGCATCGCGCCGCCGCCGCCGCGCACGACGACACAGTAACGGACTGGCCTCATAATGAGCGCCGCCCCGACCGGGGCGGCGCTCCCGCGGAGCGCTTGCGCCGGCTTGCCGGCCAAGGACACCGATGAAGAACTTCCTGCTGTACCTATGGCTGGCTCTTGCCGGCGTCGCCCATGCCGCTGCGCCGGAACCGGTCGTTCCGGTACTGCAGCCCCTGGCGCAGCAACGCGCCGCCGCCCACTTGGCCGCGCAGGTGCTGGGTCATTTCCACTATCAACAGGTCCCCCTCGACGATGCGCTGTCGGCGAAGATCTTCGACCGCTACCTGAAGGCGCTCGATGCGGAACACCTGTTCTTCACGCAGAGCGACATCGATCAGTGGCAGGCGGCCCGCACGGCCATCGACGATGCCATCCTCAATGAGGACTTGACGCTCCCCTTCGCCATTTTCAACCGTTACCTGCAGCGAGCGCACGAGCGCTTTGCCTACGCACGCGACCTGCTCAATGGCGAGTTCGATTTCCGGCAGGCCGAGACTTATCGTTTCGCCCGCGACGACGAACCGTGGCCAGCCTCCGACGTCGAAGCTCGCGAGCTGTGGCGCCGCCGCGTGAAAAGCGAATAGCTGCAGCTCAAGCTTTCCGGCAAGACCGACAAGAGCATCGCCGAAACGCTGAACAAGCGCTATGAAAGTTCCCTGAAACGCATTGCGCGGATGAAAAGCGAAGACGCCTTCCAGATATTCATGGACGCGTACACCACGGCCATCGAACCGCACACGAACTACATGGGGCCGCGGGCGACCGAGGATTTCGACATCTCGATGCGGCTGTCGCTGGTGGGCATCGGCGCGGTGCTCGAAGAAAAGGACGACTACGCCACCATCAAGGAGCTGATGCCGGGCAGTCCGGCCGCGCTGTCCCGGCGGCTCGCCGTCGGCGACCGCATCGCCGCCGTGGCGCAGGGCCAGGAGGGGAGGGCGGTCGATGTCGTCGGCTGGCGCCTCGACGACACGGTCGCCTTGATCCGCGGCGCCGCCGACACGGTCGTGCGCCTGGACATCGTGCCGGCGGGCGCGGCGCCGGACGCCGGCCACCGAAGCGTCGCGCTGGTGCGCAAGAAGGTGAGCCTGGAATCGCAAGCGGCCAAGAAGTCGATCGTGACCTTCGCCGATGCCGGCGCGACGCATCGCATCGGCATCATCGCACTGCCGGGGTTCTACGAAGACTTCGAAGCGCGCCGCCGCGGCGATCGCGATTTTCGCAGCGCCACGCGCGATGTCGAACGCCTGCTCGGCGAATTGAAGGCGGCGCGCGTCGACGGCGTCCTCATCGACCTGCGCAACAACGGCGGCAGATCGTTGAGCGAAGCCATCGACCTCACCGGACTGTTCATCGACACGGGGCCGGTGGTCCAGCAGCGCGACGCCCGCGGCCGCATCTTCGTCGCCGCCGACACCAACGCCGGCACGGCCTGGGACGGCCCGCTCGGCGTGCTCATCAACCGCGCTTCCGCCTCGGCGTCGGAAATCTTCGCGGCGGCGATCCAGGACTACCGGCGCGGCATCGTGATCGGAGAAGACAGCTTCGGCAAAGGAACAGTGCAATCGGTCGTCAGCCTCGACGAACTCTCGGGCAACAAAGGCGCGCCGTTCGGCGAACTGCGCCTGACCATCGCGCAGTTCTTCCGTATCAACGGCGGCACGACCCAACTGCGCGGCGTCCAGCCGGACATCCGGCTGCTCTCGTTCATCGACGCCGCGCGCTTCGGCGAATCGAGCTTCGACAACGCGCTGCCGTGGATGCGCATCGGCACCGCCGACTACTGGACGCTGAACGACTTCGCCGACCTGCTGCCCGTCCTGCAGCGGCGCCACGATGCCCGCGTCGCCGCCGACGCCGACTACCAGGCGCTGGTGGACGACATCGCCGACGCCGAAAGCCTGCGCCGGAAAAAGGAGATCAGCCTCGACGAGGCCGAGCGGCGGAAGGAAAAGGCCGCCCGTGAAGCTCGCGCGCAAGCACACGGGAAGTCGCCGGAAGCTTCTGCCGTCGATGCCAGCGATACGGATGAAGAGGCCGCCAAGCCCGGCAAGAACCAGAAAGACATCCTGCTCGACGAGGCCGCCCATATCGTCGGCGACGAGGTGGAATTGCTGAACGCCCCTCCCCGATTGGCGGTGCAGGCGGAACGACGCCATTGAAATGCCATCGTTCCGGCCACATCCGATCGAGCGATGCAGTTTGCCTAATTTCCGACCTTGATCGTCAGCTGCATGCCGTCGTGCAGCGAGCAGCCGACCTCGACCTTCCCCGTCTTGTCGAAGACGACCTTGCGGCTCTCGCCGGGTGCGGTTTCGATATCGAACTTCTTCGCCTGCGATTCGGCGAAGACTTCATGGCCGACGACATCCTCGTTGCGGAATTCGACGGCATCGCCGACTTTCACCCTCAGCGTATCCGGCGCGAAGCCCTTGTGCTTGAGGACGACGACGTGATCGGCCGCGGCGGCCGCAGAGACGGCAAACACCAGTAGCGTCGCTGCAAGCGTCTTCATCGCGGTGACGCTCATTTCACCGCGAGTCCCGCCGCAATGCGATCGATGCCGGCCTGGGCGCAGGCGGCGTCCTTCTCGCCGCCCGGCGCGCCCGAAATGCCGATCGAGCCGACGACGTCCTTGCCGGCGAGGATGGGCAGGGCGCCTTCCAGCGTGGTGATCTTGTCGAGGCTGAGCACGCCCACCGACGTCGGATTCGAGGTCACGCGCTTGCCGTATTCGCCCGAGGGCGTCTTCGAGGTGAGGCTCGTGTAGGCCTTGCGCAGGCTGTTTTCGACCGTGTGCGGATTGGCGCCGTCGTCGTGCAGGACGACCTTGGTGCGGCCGAGGCGGTCGAGCACGGTGACGGTGACCGCGTAGCCGTTCTTCTTGCATTGCTCCAGCGCGGCCGTCGCCGCTTCGTGGGCGGCGGCGAACGACAGCGTGCGCACGTCGAGAACCGCCTGCGCGTGAACGAGGCCGGCGCTTGCCGCGAGCGTGGCCGCGGCGATCAGGTGCTTCATGGTTTCTCCTTGAGGGTAGTCGGAAACGTTCAGGACTCCGCGGCATCGACGGCCAGTGCCGGTGCCACTTCGCGCCCATCCTTGGGTTTGCGCGAGAAGGTGCTCCGCAAACGCCGCCAGCCGATGACCAGCGAACTCGCGCTCAGCACCAGGCCGAAGGCAATCCACAGCAGCATCCAGCCGTCCCAGAGGGGGCGGGCGTAGAGCCAGCCGAAGTCCCAGTGGTGCAGCGCCGAGAACAGCCAGCGGAAGGCGCGCCGGCTCTCGTCCTGCCGCAACAGCAGGCGGCCGTCCTGCGGATCGAGGTACAAGCGAGTCGCGCCCGCGTCGGCGAGATCGACGCGCAGCACCGGCAGCGGACGATCGCCGGCGCCGCGGTTGTGGCGCGGATAGTAGTAGCCGTCGTACTCGGTTTGCAGCGTCGGCTGCGGCACCGGTGCTGCGGGACTGAGGCGCTGCGCCGCCGCCAGCAGCGCGCCTTCGCTGAAATGGCCGGCCGCTGCCGACAGCGGCCAGCGCTGCCCGTCACGGCCGCTTGCCAACAGCACTGCCTCGTCGCCGAGTCGGCGCCAATTCAATTCGACGATGCGCGTGCGGTCCTCGCCGAGATCGGCGGGCCGCCAGTTGCGCATCGCGTCGGGCAGCCCCTTGCCTTGGTAACGCGCCAGTTCCTCGCGACTCGGATTGGCGGCTGAGAACACCTGCCACGGATTGTTGACCAGGAAGCCGCTCGCGATCCAGGTGAGGGCGACGATGCCCCCGAGCAGGCCGGCCCAGAAATGCCAGCGGAACCAGAAGGCGCGATAGGGATGCACCCGGCCTTCGGCGTAAGTCGGCTTGCCGAACCAGCCCGGCCGCCAGCGCAGCCAGCCGACGATCAGGCCGGTCAGCGTGGCAACGAGGGTGAAGCCGGAAATCCAGAGCAGCACGTCGCGGCGCGCTTCGCCCCAGCCCAGCGCATCGAGCGGACGCAGCATATGCAGCCAGTTGCCGGCCCAGAACAGCGCGCGATCGACACGGTCGGTGACGCGCAGCACTTCGCCGGTGCGCGCAGAGATGACGAGTTCGACGCCGGTTTCCGGATCGGCGACGCGATGGAACGGCGCCCAGTTCTCGAAGTTGCGTACCGTCGCATCGCGCTCGAAAGTCTCGACGTGGCGCAGATACTCGGCGGGCTCGTCGAGCCAAACGCCTGCGATGTGCAGCGCCTGACCGGCGGAAACGTCGCGCACGCCGCCGTCGCGCGCGGAGAGCGCTATGCGCCCGCCGCGCGTATCCTCGACCAGCCACAGCGGCTCGCCCGCCACACGCGCCAGCCGGGCGTCGGCAACGTTCGCTTCGCCAAGCGGCTTCTTTCCGGCGGTCGCCTGCGCGGCCTGACGCTGCGAGGCGCTCTTCTCCCACGCCTCGCCGAGGCTCAGCCAGCCCGACTCCGGCGCCAACAACTCGGCATGAGCGAGTTGTTGAGCGCGGGTCTGCGCCGTCGCCGGCGCATAGACGATGACGAGGCCGCTGACGAACCACATCAGCATGAACAGCGCCAGGACGACGCCCAGCCAGCGATGGACTTCGAACAGCAGGCGTTTCGGATTCATGAGCGCAGCCTTCCGTCTACGCTTACAGCTTGCCGGTAAACATCACGC
>DAIDAU010000330.1 GCA_027310465.1 Rhodocyclaceae bacterium | reverse complement strand
CTTCAAGGGCCTCGCCGGCCAGGACAACGAGGACCGCTACGACTTCGCGCTGCTGCGCCGCGACGGCAGCGTCCGCAACGTCCAACTGGCGCAGACGTCGATCGCCTCGCGGCACGGTCCGCAGATGCTCGTCATCCTGCTCGACATCACCGAGCGCAAGCAGGCCGAGGCGCAACTGGCGGAGACCCATCGCCAGTTGCTGCTGCGCAAGGAGGAAGCGGAGCGCTCGAACTTCGCCAAGTCGCGCTTCCTGGTCGCGGCCAGCCACGACCTGCGGCAGCCGCTGCACGCGCTGATGCTGTTCGCCGCCGAGTTCGAGGCGACCGCGGCGACGCCCGACCAGAAGCGCCTGGCCGGCCAGATCGGCGCCGCCACCGGCGCCATGGGCGAGCTGCTCGACGCGCTGCTCGAGGTCTCGCGCCTCGACACCGCCGACGTCACGCCGCAGCCGCAGCGCCATGCGCTCGGCCCGCTTCTGGAAAGCGTGGTGGAGGCGCAGCGGCGCAGCGCCGAGGCCAAGGGCCTGGCGATCGCCTGCGTGCCGACGCGCGCCTGGACCGAAAGCGATCCGCAACTGCTGCGCCGCCTGCTCGGCAACCTGGTGTCCAACGCCGTGCGCTACACCCATCAGGGCGGCATCGTCGTCGGCGTGCGGCGCGAGGGCGCGGGCTTGCGCATCGAGGTCTGGGACACCGGCATCGGCATCGAGGCCGTGCAGCTGCCGCTGGTGTTCCAGGAGTTCTACCAGGTCGCCAATCGGGAGCGCGATGCCGGCAAGGGGCTCGGCCTGGGGCTGGCGATCGTCGACCGCATCGCCCGCCTGCTCGGGCACCGCATGCACGTGCGCAGCACGCCCAGGCGGGGCACGGTGTTCGGCATCTCGGTGCCGCGCGCCGAGCCGGTCGCCGCGCCGCCCGCGCCGGCGCCGCAGGTCAAGGCGATCAAGCCGGTGCGCGTGCTGGTCGCGGGCACGGCGGCGTCCGAAATCGAAAGCCTGGCGAAGCTCGTCGAAACCTGGGGCTACCGCGTCCTGCGCGCCACCGACGAAGGCCAGTTGCGCAAGCACATGGCGGCGATGCCCGACATGGTGGTGTGCGACGACAGCCTCATCAAGAGCCTGTCGCTGGCGATCGCGGGCCGCCCGCGGCCGCGGCCGCAAGTCGTGCTGATCGGCGATCCGGAAGACAAGCGCATGCCGCTGGGCTTCTTCCTCGACGGCCGCCTATCGAAGCCGATCAAGCCGGGGCGCCTGCGCGCCCTGCTGCACCACCTGGCGGACGAGGGGGCCGAGCGGGCGCGCGCCCAGGCGGAGGCGCCGCCTACACTCTGACGCGCTGGCGGCTGGCGACGAGCAGGGCCTGCGAACGGTTGGTGACGTTCAGGGCCTTGAAGATGGCGGAAACGTGGATCTTCACCGTGCCTTCGGTGACGCCGAGCATCTCGGCGATCTGGCGATTGGTCTTGTCTTGCGTCAGCAGCTCGAGCACGCGCATCTGCGCCGCCGTCAGGTGGTAGCGCTCGGCGAGCGGCTTGCTGCGCTGGCCGTCGCCGCGCTCCATCGCCTCGCGCATCGCCGACGGCAGATAGACCTCGCCGTCGAGCACCTGGCGCAGGGCGCCGAGCAGCACGTCGGTGGAGCTCGACTTCGGCACGAAGCCGGAGGCGCCGTGGCGCATCGCGCGGGCCGCCGTCTCGGCGTCGTCGAGCGCGGAGAGAATGACCACGGGGATCGTCGGATAGCGCTTGCGGATCGCGCCGAGAACCGCCATGCCGCTGGTGCCGGGGAGCATCAGGTCGAGCATGACGAGATCGATGTCGTCATGGGCTTCGAGCATCGCCAGGCCTTGATCGGCATCCGCGGCACCCAGCGTCTGGGTTCCCGGCTCCAGCCCGCGCAGGGCCAGCAGCAGGCCTTCGCGCACCAGGGCATGGTCTTCGATGATCAATACCTTAAGCACGGCGCCTCTCCCCATGACGGCAACATGACATCGCAGTCTAGCGCGATTTTCGCCGGGCGTGTCCGGCTTGCCTTAAAATCCCGCACTCACGAGGAGCCCGACATGTCCGACGCCCAAGACCCGCTGGATTTTATCAAAAACATGTGGGGCAACATGGGTTTCGGCCTGCCCGGCATGGTGACGCCGACGCTGGACACCGACGAGCTCGACAAGCGCATCAACGAGCTGAAGACCGTCGAAGGCTGGCTGAAGACGAATCTCGGCCTGCTGCAGATGACCATCCAGGGGCTCGAGATGCAGCGCGCCACGCTCGCCGCCATGCGCGCGATGAGCGAATCGGCGACCGGCGGCGAAGCCAGCGCCAATCCTTTCGCCAATGCCGCGCTGTGGCAATGGCCCTTCATGCCTCAAGGCGAACCGGCCACCCCGCCCGCGGCGGCGCCCGAAGCCGAAGCGGAGCCGCCGCAGCCGCGCGCACGCGCCGCCAGGCGCAAGAAGAAGGCGGAATAGCAGTTCTCTTGCGGCCTGTGCCGCGCGGCAAGACAGGCGTCAAAGGCTCGCGAGCCACGCCGGCAGCGTGATCATCGCCGCCAGCGTCGTCGCGGAGATCAGCCAGGCGACGCGCGCGCCGTCGCCACCCATGCGCTGCGTCAGAATGTAGGCCGAGCTGGCCGTCGGCAGCGCCGCGAAGGCGATCGCGATGTCGAAGTACAAGCCGGTGAGGCCGAGCGCGCGCGCCACGAACAACGCCGCAGCCGGCATCAGCACGAGCTTGACGATCACCAGCCAGCCGGCCGCGACGCGGCCGCCGCTGCCGAAGGCGCCGCGGATGCGCAGCGCCGCGCCGACCGACAGCAGGCCCAAGGCGATCGACGCTTCCGCCAGCCGGCCGAGGAACTTCAGCGCCGGTTCCGGCATCGGCCAGCCCGCGGCGTTCCACAGCAGGCCCGCGAGCGTCGCGAGGATCAGCGGGTTGCGCGCCAGTTCGCGCCACACGCCGCCGTTGCCGTGGCGCGCCAGCATCGACACCGCGGCGACATTCGCGATGGGCACCATGGCCCCCGTCAGCAGGCCCATCGCCGCGATGCCCGCGGCGCCGTGGAGCTTGCCCGCCACGGCGAGGCCGATGTAGGAGTTGAAGCGGAACGCGCACTGGATCTGCGAGGCGAACGAGATCGGCGTGAGACGCGAGAGCCAGCGCGCCGCGCTGCCGGCGAGCATTGCGAAGAGCATGGCGGCCGCACCGGTCGCGATCAGCGGCGGCGCGGCACGCCAGTCGATCGCGGTGCGCACCAGCGCATGGAACAGCAGCGCCGGGAAAAGCACGAAGTAGATGAGCTTCTCGAGCCCGGTCCAGAAGTGGTCGCCGAGATGCATCCCGCGGCGCAGCGCCAGGCCGAGGAGGATCAGGGCGAAATCGGGCAGCAGGGCAAGCGCGGTGGCCATGGCAGGCCGCGATTCTACCGTCGCGCCGCCTATCGGGCGCCGGTCTGCCACGCGGCACTATCGCGCGGCCTTGCGGGTCTAATCGGTCGTTTCCCTTAGAGAGAGGCCCACCGATCATGTCCAAAGGCACCGTCCGTCTTCACCGCGTACTCCGCGCACCGCCCGAGCGAATCTATCGAGCGTTTCTCGATCCCGACGCCATGGCCAAATGGCTGCCGCCCGACGGCTTCATCGGCAAGGTTCATCACCTCGATGCCAGAGTCGGCGGCGGCTACAAGATGTCGTTCACGAACTTCTCGACCGGACGCAGCGAGTCGTTCGGCGGCGAGTATCTCGAACTGGTGCCCAACGAGCGGATTCGCCACACGGACAGGTTCGACGACCCCAACCTGCCCGGTGAAATGCAGACGGCGATATCGCTGAAGCAGGTCTCCTGCGGAACGGAGCTGAGCATCGTGCAGGAAGGCATACCGGAAGCCATTCCGCCGGAGGCGTGCTATCTCGGCTGGCAGGAATCGCTCAGCCTGCTGGCCCGGCTCGTGGAAGCCGAGATTCCAGGGTAAGGACGCACGGCGCCCGCCACATCGCCATTCCCGACAACTGCCCAGCGGGGCCCCGCTGGGCCCGGCGCGTCTTCGAATTCGTCGACGGCCACGCCGCCCTGGCTTCCCGGCACTGACGGCGGGGACGGCCGCTCGCGCCGTCAGTCGTACTTGCGCGCGTCCTCGATGACCTTGCCGTCGTTCGGCAGGCTGCCGAGCGAGGCGAGCATGACTTCCCCGCGCAGCTTGGTCACGTCGCGCACCGTCTCCGCCAATGCGTTGGCCAAACCGGCAGGCGCGCCCGCGACCTCGCAGTGCACGATCATGGCGTCCGTCGCGTCGGGGTTGGTGACGACGAGCCGCGCCTTCGCCACCTCGGGATGGCGCTTGAGGATCTCGGCGATCTGTTCGGGATGCACGAACATGCCCTTGACCTTGGTGGTCTGGTCGGCGCGGCCCATCCAGCCCCGGATGCGCATGTTGGTGCGCCCGCAAGGCGAGGCGCCGGGCAGCACCGCCGAGAGATCGCCGGTGCCGAAGCGCACCAGCGGATAGTCGGCGTTGAAGGTGGTGACGACGACTTCGCCGACTTCGCCTTCCGGCACGGGATCGCCGGTGCCCGGCCGCACGATCTCGACGATCACGCCTTCGTCGACGACGAGGCCCTCGCGCGCCGGCGTCTCGTAGGCGATGACGCCGAGATCGGCCGTCGCGTAGGCCTGGTAGCCGTCGATGCCTCGCGCCTTCAAGGCCTCGCGCACCGGCGGCAGGAAGGCCTCGCCGGACACCAGCGCCTTGGTCAGCGGCACGCGGACGCTCATCTCGTCGGCCTTGTCGACGAGGATGCGCAGGAACGACGGCGTGCCGACGTAGCCGTTGGGCCGCAGCTCGGCCATCGCCTGCACCTGCTGCTCGCTCTGGCCGACGCCGCCGGGAAACACCGAGCAGCCCAGCGCGTGCGCACCCGCCTCGAGGATCCACGCGCCCGGCGTCATGTGATACGAGAAGCTGTTGTGCACCAGGTCGCCGGCGCGGAAGCCCGCCGCGTAAAGCGCGCGCGCCGTGCGCCACCAGTCGGCGCTGCGGCCTTCCGGTTCGTAGATCGGGCCCGGCGAGGAGAAGACGCGGGCGAGCTTGCCGTAGGGCGTCGCCACCAGCCCGCCGAACGGGCGCTGCTGCTTCTGCAGTTCGATCAGTTCGTGCTTGCGCACCACCGGCAGCTTTGAAAGCGCGGCGCGCGAGTTGACTGCGGCGGCATCGAAACTCGCGAGCGACCTGGCGAAATGCGCGGCGTTCGCCTTGGCGTGCGCGATCTGCCGCGGCAGCTGCGCCATCAGGTCGCGCTCGCGCTGCTCGGGCGCGCGCGTCTCGAGAGCATCGTAGTGCGGGTTCATGCGAGCCACCTTTTCCGGCGCCGGTAGTGCTTGACCTCGCGGAAGCTCTTGCGCCCGTGGCTCGACAGCCCCAGATAGAACTCCTTGACGTCCTCGTTGCTGCGCAGATCATTGGCCGCGCCTTCCATCACGACGCGGCCGTTCTCGAGGATGTAGCCGAAGTCGGCGTAGCGCAGCGCCACCATGGTGTTCTGCTCGGCGAGCAGGAAGCTCACCTTCTCGCGCGTGTTGAGGTCGCGCACGATCTCGAAGATCTCCTCGACGATCTGCGGCGCCAGGCCCATCGACGGCTCGTCGAGCAGGATCATCTGCGGGCCGGCCATCAGCGCGCGGCCGATGGCGCACATCTGCTGCTCGCCGCCCGAAGTGTAGCCGGCCTGCGAGCCGCGCCGCTGCTTGAGCCGCGGGAAGTAGCCATAGACCTTCTCGAGATTCTGCTTGAGGGCGGACCGCGAGACCGCTTGCGTATAGGCGCCCGTCAGCAGGTTCTCCTCGATGGTCAGGTGGGCGAAGCAGTGACGGCCTTCCATCACCTGGATGACGCCGCCCTGGACCATCTCGTTGGGCGTCATCTGGTCGACGCGGCGGCCGCGAAACTCGATACTGCCCTTGGTCACCTCGCCGCGCTCGGCGCGCAGCAGGTTCGACACCGCCTTGAGCGTGGTCGTCTTGCCCGCCCCGTTGGCGCCGAGCAGCGCGACGATCCTGCCTTCCGGCACTTCGAGCGAGACGCCCTTGAGCACCAGGATGACATGGTCGTAGATGACCTCGATGTTGTTGACGTTCAGATAGGCCGGCATGGCGGCTCCCGTAGGAAGGCGCGGCGGACGCCGAAGCGCCCGCCGCATGCGCTTACTTCTTCTTGGCTTCGGCGGCGCAGTCGCGCGGCGTGATGCTCTTCTCCTTGGCGTACTTCTTCGCTTCCGCCTGGAACAGCGGGTGGATCAGGCTCTTGTTGCCTTCGATCCAGTCGGACAGCACGGCCCACTTCGCGCCGTCCCACTGCTGCAGCTTCACCTTGCCCGAGCCCTCGTGGTTGTCGCACGAGGTCTTCACTTCCGGCAGCAGCCCGGTGGCGCCGAGCTGCTTCAGGCGGGCGTCGGTGATGTTGAGGTTCTCGAGGCCCCAGCGCACCTGCTCGGCATTCATCGCCTTGCCCTTGCCGAACTTGGCCTGCGCCGTGCGGATCGCCTCGACCGAGGCGACGGCGGCAGAGACGCCGCGGTTGTAGAGGATGGTGCCGATCTTGGACTTGTCGGAGAGGTTGCCCTTGCCGGCGCCATAGACCGTCTTCTCGATGTCGGCGATCAGCGGCGCGCCCTTGCCCGAGACGTTCCAGGTGGCCGACATGTAGCCCTTGGCGGCATCGCCGGCCGGCACCACGTCCTCCTCGGAGCCCGCCCACCACGAGCCGATCATCCTGTCGCGCGGGAAGCCCATCTTCTGCGCCGTCTTGATGGCCGTCATGTTCATTACGCCCCAGCCCCACATGATCACGTAGTCGGGATTCTCCTGGCGGATGCGCTGCCATTGCGCGCCCTGCTCGTTGCCCGGATGGGCGACGGGGATCTCCACCAGGCCGAACTTGTTGAGGCGCGACTCGGCCTCGAGCGCGACGATCGGCTCCTTGCCGTAGGCGGAGTCGTGGTAGAGGAAGACGATCTTCTTGCCGGCGAGGCTGCCGCCGTTCTTGTCCTTGAGGAACTTGACGATGGCCGAGGCCTGCATCTGGTAGGTGGTCACCAGCGGGAAGGCCCACGGGAACACCGAGCCGTCCACGGCGCTGGTGAGGCCGTAGCCCATCATCGTCAGCGGCAGGTGGTCGGCGGCGGTCTTGTCGACCAGCGCGTAGGAGATGCCGGTGGACATGACGTGGATCGGGCCCGGGTGGTCCTTCGCCTTGGTCTTCAGCCGCTCGTAGCACTCGACGCCCTTGGCGTTGTTGTACTCGGTCTCGCATTCGTCCCACGTGATCTGCACGCCGTCGATGCCGCCCTTCATGTTCACGTAGGTCAGGTAGTCGATGAAGCCGCCGTACCACGACGCGCCGTTGGCGCCGTAGGGACCGACGCGGTAGTCGGGCAGCATGAAGTACTGGTCGTCTGCCGCCTGCGCCGCCGTGGAGAAGGCGCCGACGACGCAGGCCGCGGACAGCGCGGCGATCGCGAACTGCTTGGTCTTCTTGAACATGATGTCTCCTCTGGACTGAGTTGTTCGAACCGAAGCCTGGCTAGTGCGGGAACGGCCACAGGCGCAGCTTCTCCTTTGCTATCTGCCACAAACGCGCGAGGCCGTGAGGTTCCACGACCAGGAAGAACATGATGAGTGCGCCGAACACCATCAGCTGGATATGCGACACCGTCGCGTTGTCGAACGGCAGGTGCAGCAGCGCCGCGGCGCCCGGCAAGGCGACGTCGAGAAAGATCGGCAGCAGCAGGATGAACGCCGCGCCGAGGAAGCTGCCGATAATGCTGCCGACGCCGCCGACGATGATCATGAACAGGATCTTGAACGACAGGTCGAGCGAGAAGCCGTCGGGCTCGACCGAACCGAGATAGCAGAAGGCGTAGAGCGCGCCGGCGACGCCGCAGTAGAAGGAACTGACAGCGAAGGCGAGCAGCTTGGTGCGCATCAGGCGGATGCCGATGACCTCGGCGGCGACGTCCATGTCGCGCACCGCCATCCAGGCGCGCCCCGTCGTCGACCGCACCATGTTCTTCGCCGCCAGCGCGAGCAGCGACACGATGGTCAGCACCAGCAGATACTGGCTGCGCGGCGACGCGAACTCGTAGCCGAAAATCCTGATGCCCGGCAGCGAGATCACGCCCGAGGACGAATCGTTGGAAAGATAGGGAAACTTGGTCAGGCACCAGACGATGAAGAACTGGGCCGCCAGCGTGGCGACCGCGAGGTAGAAGCCCTTGATGCGAAGTGACGGCAGGCCGAACAGGATGCCGACGCCGGCAGACGTCAGGCCGGCGAGAATGAAGGAAACCAGCACCGGCATGCCTTCGACGCGCACCTGGAAGTTGTAGGCGGCATAGGCGCCGACGGCCATGAACGCCGCGGAGCCCAGCGACAGCTGGCCCGCGTAGCCCGTCAGGATGTTGAGGCCGAGAGCGGCCAGCGCGAAGATCAGGAAGGGCGTCAGGATCGCGGTGAACCAGTACTCGGAGGCGAAGGCCGGGACGGCGACGAAGGCGGCGAAGAGCAGCAGCGCGACGCCGATGCGGTCCTGGCGGATCGGGAAGATCTGCTGGTCGGCCGCGTAGGTGACTTTGAACTGTCCGGTTTCTCTGTAGAACATCGCGGTTACTTTCGTATCGGCTTCGTGCCTACGACCCGCCGAGGGCGACGGGTGGTCGTCGCCGCTCCGTGTCCCCCGGCGCAGAAAATCAAGAGGCCTGCGCCTCCTCCTTTACCTACGCGTCGACGACCACCCGCCACCCTCGGCTGGACGCTGTGCCGCAGCTCGACGCTGTGCCGTTCTGGTCGCAGATGGCACGGCGGTTCCGCTCGGGCTGATGGGGTGCCCTGCTGCGCGTAGGTAAAGGAGGAGGCGGACGCCTTATCGCTCTTGTCCGCCGGGGGACACGCAGCGCAGCAGGGCACCCCGTCGGCCCGAGCGCACACCGGCGACACGAAACGAGCGAGCGCCATGCGCAGTTCAAACCCGATCAATGTGCTTCTCCCCGAACAATCCCTCCGGCCGAACCAGCAGAAACAACAGCGCCATCACGTAAGGGAACCATCCCTCGATGCCACCGAAGTTGCCTGAGAACATTTCCTGCATCACCGGCGGGATGTAGATCTCGGCGAGCTTTTCGGAGGCGCCGATGATCAACCCGCCGACGATGGCGCCGGGCACGGAGGTGAAGCCGCCGAGGATCAGCACCGGCAGTGCCTTCAGCGCGGTGAAGGTCAGCGCGAACTGGACGCCGTTGCGCGCCCCCCACAGCATGCCGGCGATCAGAGCGACGAAGCCCGCCACCGTCCACACCAGCGCCCAGATGTGCTGCAGCGGAATGCCGATCGACAGGGCCGCCTGGTGGTCGTCGGCCACGGCGCGCAGGGCGCGGCCGACGCGCGTGTACTGGAAGAACAGCGCCAGGCCGATCACCAGCACGGCGGCGATGCCGGCGGCGGCGAGGTCGAACTTGCTCACGACGATGTTGAAGGTGGTCAGGATGGAGTCGATCGGCTCGTCGACCAGGCCGATGTCGAGCGCGCGCACGTCGTTGCCGAACAGCATCGGCGCCAGGCCCTCGACGAAGAACGACAGGCCGATGGTGGCCATGAACAGCGCGATCGGCGGCTGGTTGACCATCTTGCGCAGCACCAGCCTCTCGGTGGCGATGCCGAACAGCGTCATGGTGGCGAAGGAGAGGATCAGCGCCAGCCACAGCGGCGCGCCGTAGCCCATGAAGCCCACCACCGCCAGCGCCGCGAAATACACCATCGCGCCCTGCGTGAAATTGAGCACGCCGGAGGCCTTGTAGATCAGCACGAAGCCGAGCGCCACCAGCGAGTACATGATGCCGGAGAGCAGGCCGCCGATCAGGACTTCGAAGAAGAATGACATTCCCGTTCTCCTAGTGCTGCGTGCCGAGGTAGGCCGCGATCACCTCGGGATTGCTCTTCACCTCGTCCGGCACGCCGTCGCCGATCTTCCTGCCGTAGTCGAGCACCACGACGCGGTCGGAGATGTCCATGACCACGCCCATGTCATGTTCGATGAGCACGATGGTGGTACCGAACTGGTCGTTGACGTCGAGGATGAAGCGGCACATGTCCTGCTTTTCTTCCACGTTCATGC
>DAIDAU010000298.1 GCA_027310465.1 Rhodocyclaceae bacterium | reverse complement strand
CCATCTGGCTCGACTGGGACGCGGCTCCGGCCGGCAGCGACGCCGAGACCCGCCTGTCGATCCTGGCGCGCTGGACCCTCGATGCCGCCGCCGCGGGTCTCGCCTGGGGCCTGCGCCTGCCGGGAACCGAGCTGCCGCCGGCGAGCGGCGACGCCCATCGGCATGCCTGCCTGAAGGCGCTGGCGCTGTATGAAGCCCGTTAGCTCGGCCCTCGATGCGGCGCAATCGTGGTGGCTGCTAGTCGCCGGCAGCGCGGCGCTGCTGCCGCTGCTGCCGCACCTGCCGCCGTGGCTGGTCGCCGCGGCCGCCGCCGCGCTGGCGCTGCGCGCCTGGCTGATCCATGCGCAGGCCGCGCCGCCGGCGGGCTGGGTGCTCGCCTTCGCCGTCTTCGCCGGCATGGTCGGCATCCTCGTCGAATACCGCATCCCGATCGGGCAGAATCCCGGCGTGGCGACCCTGGTGATCCTGCTCGGCCTCAAGCAGCTCGAAAGCGTCAGCCGGCGCGACGCCATCGCCCTGGTCCTGCTCAGCTACTTCCTGCTGCTCAGCGCCTTCTTCTATTCGCAGACGATCCTCGACGCGGCGGGGCTGTTCGCCGGCGTCGCCGTCGCGACGGCGGCGCTGGCGGCGATCAGCGACAGCCGCCAGCCGCCGCTGCGGCTGCTGCGATTGTCGGGCCTGATGCTGCTGCAGGCGCTGCCGCTACTGCTGATCCTGTTCATCCTATTTCCGCGCGTCGCCGGCCCGCTCTGGGGCCTGCCGCGCGATGCCTACAGCGCGCAGACCGGCCTGTCCGACAGCATGTCGCCGGGATCGATCGCGCAGCTGGCGCAGTCCGACGCCATCGCCTTCCGCGCCAGGTTCGCCGGGCCGCCGCCGCCGCGCAACCAGCTCTACTGGCGCGGCCCGGTGCTGACCGCGTTCGACGGCACGACCTGGAGGCCGGCGCCGTTCAGCGTTTCGCGGCAGCTTCCCTACCCCGCGAAGGCGAAGACCTACAGGTATGAAGTCACGCTCGAGCCGCACAACAAGCCGTGGCTGTTCGCGCTCGAGTTCCCGAGCGAGCTTCCCGCGGATGCCGCCATGGCGAGCGACTACCAGCTGCTCGCCAGCGCGCCGGTGACGCAGCGGCGCCGCTACGAGTTGCGCTCGCGCACGGGGCTGACGCCCGGCGCCGACGAGGCGGCGCGCGTGCTGCGCCAGGCCATCGTGCTGCCGCGCGGCAATCCGCGCACCCTGGCGCTCGGCCGCGCCTGGCGCGCGCATCACGCCGGCGACGCCGACATCCTGCGGGAAGCTCTCCGCTTCTTCGCGCGCCAGAACCTCGGCTACACGCTGTCGCCGCCGCTGCTCGGCTCCGACGAAGTCGACGAGTCCCTGTTCGACACGCGCCGCGGCTTCTGCGAGCACTTCGCCGGCGCCTTCGTCTTCGCCATGCGCGCGGCAGGCGTGCCAGCGCGCGTCGTCACCGGCTATCAGGGCGGCGAGATCAATCCGATCGACGGCTATTTCGAAATCCGGCAGTCCGACGCGCACGCCTGGGCCGAAGTCTGGCTCGCCGGAAGCGGCTGGACGCGCGTCGATCCGACCGCCGCCAGCTTTCCGAAGCGCATCGACGAGGACCTCGCCGCGGCGCTGCCGGCCGGCGACCGCCTGCCGCTGCTGATGCGCGCCGACTGGGCGTGGCTGCGCGGGCTGCGCCAGCGCTGGGACGCGCTGGCGAACCACTGGAACCAGTGGGTGCTCGGCTACAACCCGCAGCGCCAGCGCGACCTGCTGAGCCGCCTCGGCATGGCCTCCCCCGACTGGCGCAGCATGACGGTCGCGCTGACCGCGCTGAGCGCCGCCGTGTCCCTCGGCCTCGCCGGCTGGGCGCTGTATCGCCGCCGCCGCGTCGATCCCGCCCAGGCGCAATGGCTGCGCGCCACCGCGCGGCTGGCGCGCCGCGGCCTGCCGCGCCGGCCGTGGGAGGGGCCGCGCCATTATGCGGATCGGGTCGCCGCGGCGAGGCCCGAATTCGCCGCCCCTATTCGCGAGATCGCCGAGCTCTATGGCGGCGTACGCTACGGCCACGGAGACCCGCGCGCCATCGATATCCTTCGCAGCCGCGTCGCTGCTTTCAGACCATGATACGTTTCGTTGCTTGCCTGCTGATCCTCACCACCACCCTTGCCGCCCGCGCCGAAACCTACGCCGGACGCGACGACGTGCGCGCCTTCATCGCCGACTTGCAGGAGCGCGACGGCTTCGACCCGCGCATGCTGGCGAGCCTGTTCGCCAAGACGAAGCCGAACGCCGTCGTCATCAAGGCCATCATGCCGCCGAAGGACCCCGGCATCCGCTCCTGGGCCACCTACCGCGGCCGCTTCATCGAACCCAAGCGCATCGCCGCCGGCCTGCGCTTCTGGCGCCGCTACGACAAGGAACTCGCGCGCGCCGAAGCGGAGTACGGCGTGCCGGCGGAAATCATCCTCGGCATCATCGGCGTCGAGACCATCTACGGCCGCCACACCGGCCGCTTCAGCACCTTCGGCGCGCTGACCACGCTGGCCTTCGACTATCCGCCGCGCGCCGACCTGTTCCGCGGCGAGCTCGAGCAGTTGCTGCTGCTGGCGCGCGAGGAGAAGCGCGATCCGCTCGGCTATCGCGGCTCGTTCGCCGGCGCCCTCGGCCTGCCGCAGTTCCTGCCGAGCAGCCTGCGCCAATGGGGCATCGATTTCGACGGCGACGGCCGCGTGGACCTGATGGACCCGGTCGACGCCATCGGCAGCGTCGCCAAGTTCCTCAAGGACCACGGCTGGGAGAAGGGCGGCCCGGTCGCCTACCCCGCGATCGTGACCGGCGACGCGCCGCCCCCGTACGACGGCTCGCAGCCGCAAATCCTGCCGGCCGAGATGCCGAACGTCGTCGCGCCGCATGCGCCCGCCTTTCCGGCGGCTTTGGTCGACTTCGTCACGCCGGATGCGCCGACGTCATACTCGCTCGGGTATCACAACTTCTGGGTGTTGATGCGCTACAACCGCAGCAGCTTCTATGCGATGGCGGTGTATGAGTTGGCGGAGGCGTTGAAGGCGGAGCACGAGTAGCTTTCCGATTACGAGACGCCGCGCGCGCTCGGGCCGACGGGGTGCCCTGCTGCGCTGCGTGTCCCCCGGCGGACAAGAGCGATAAGGCGTCCGCCTCCTCCTTTACCTCCGCGCAGCAGGGCACCCCATCAGCCCGGCGAAGCACAGTGATCCGGACTCAAGCGTTCAACCCAGCACGCTGTCTAGCCGAGGGTGACGGGTGGTCGTCGACGCGTAGGTAAAGGAGGAGGCGCAGGCCTTTTGATTTTCTGCGCCGGGGGACACGAAGCGGCGACGACCACCCGTCGCCCTCGGCGGGTCAAGCGCGCCGACTACAGCAGCGCGTCCCGCCCCAACCCCGCCCGCATCATCCGCCGGCGCAACTGCGCCAAAGCCTCGATCTGAATCTGCCGCACCCGCTCGCGCGTGACGCCCAGCTCGTCGGCCAAGCGCTCCAGCGTGCTGACCTCGAAGCCGTTCAGACCATAGCGCCGCTCGATGACGAGCCGCTGCTTGTCGGAGAGCTGCGCCACCCAGTCGGCGACGTACTGCTCGACCTCGGCGTGCTCGAACTGGCGCTCGGGATCGATCGACTGGTCGTCGGCGATGGCGTCGGCCACCGTCAGGTCGGGATCGATGTCGAGCGGCGCGTCGAGCGAGGTCGTGCGCTCGTTGAAGCGCAGCACCTGGCGCACTTCGTCGATGGGCTTGTCGAGCAGGTTGGCGACGGCGATGACGTCGCGGTGCGGATCGTCCTCTTCCTCGGATTCGAACTTGCGCAGCGCGCGCAGCACCAGGTTGAGCTCCTTGACCACGTGCACCGGCAGGCGGATGGTGCGCGACTGGTTCATGATCGCGCGCTCGATGTTCTGGCGGATCCACCAGGTCGCGTACGTGGAGAAGCGGAAGCCGCGCTCGGGGTCGAACTTCTCGAGGGAATGGATCAGGCCGAGGTTGCCTTCCTCGATGAGGTCGTCGAACGGCACGCCGCGGTGCTGGTAATGCTTGGCGATGCTGACGACGAGGCGAAGATTCGCTTCGATCATGCGCTGGCGCGACTCGAAGTCGCCGGCGCGGCTCGCCCGCGAGAGCCGCAACTCCTCGTCGGGCTTGAGCAGCGCCGTCGCGCCGATCTCGTTCAGGTAGAGCTGGGTAACGTCATCGAGAAACTCCACCTCGCCGCCTTCACCTGCCTCGGCGAGATCGATGCTCTCGAAATTTTCGCGAAACTCATCTTCAGCCATATCCAAGGTCGCTAACGCGCAGGAAGAAAATTCAGGGGATCGACCGGCTTGCCGAGCCGGCGGATCTCGAAATGCAACCCTGCCTGCTCCGCATCGGAATTGCCGATCTCGGCAATCTTCTGACCTTTGGCGACAGTTTGCGTTTCCTTGACCAGTATCTTGCTGTTGTGCGCGTAGGCCGATAGGTAGGAGCCGTTGTGGCGCACGATGACGAGGTTGCCGTAGCCGCGCAGTCCGCTGCCGACGTAGACCACCTTGCCGGCGGCGGCCGCCAGCACCGGATCGCCGGTCTTGCCGGCGATGTCGATGCCCTTGTTGGCGCCGGGGCCGCTCTCGGAGAATCCGGCGACGGTCTTGCCCGTCGACGGCCATGACCAGTCGACGGCCTCGTCGCCCGCCGGCGCCGGCTTCGGCTCGGCCGCCGCCGGTTTTTGCTCCGCTGCCTGCGCCGCAGGCCTTTCCTCGGCCTTCTCGGGCGGCTTCTGCGGCTGCGCCGATTCGCGCATGCGCGCCAGCGCCTCGTCGGAATACGCGACCGTGCCGCCCTTCGGCTCGCGCTTGAACGCATCGGTATTGGCGCCGGCAGCGCCGGCCGGCTTCGCCTCCAGCGGACCCGAGCTCAGCACCGGCTTCGCCACCGCCACCGGCTCCTCGCCCGGCGGCGGACTGACGCGCAGCTGCTGGCCGACGCGGATGCGGTTCGGATTGTCGAGATTGTTCCAGGCCGCGATGTCCTTGTAGTCGTGGCCGTGCTCCAGCGCGATGCTGTAGAGGGTGTCGCCCTTCTTCACCGTGTAGAACTCGCCGCCGGTCGGCACCGGCGCCGCCGGCTTGGCCCCTATCGCGGGCTCGTTCGACGTGATGGTGCGTTCGCTCACCGGCACGGGCGGGTGGCTGGCGCATCCGGCCAGGAGGCCGACGACGAGCAGATATCGGTACTTCACGCAACCCCCGGCAACAAAGGCACGAAGCGTACTCCGTCGAAACGCGATTCCACGATTCCCTGCTCCGCGCGTTCGAACAGGCAGAGAATCTGTTCGGCGCCGCCCAGCGGAATCATCAGCCTTCCGCCCATCGCCAGCTGGCCGAACAGCGCCTGCGGAGCGCTCGCGGCAGCCGCGGCGACGATGATGGTATCGAAGGGCGCCGCTTCGGGCAAGCCGAGCATACCGTCTGCATGCTTGAGGCGCACCTGGCCGAGCCTGGCGTGGCGCAGGTTCTCGCGCGCCTGCGCGAGCAGCGGCGCCAGTCGCTCCACCGCATAGACCTCCTTGGTCAGCATCGCCAGCACCGCCGCCTGGTAGCCGCAGCCGGCGCCGACCTCGAGGGTCTTGCCCAGCCCGCCGCGCTCCACCAGCAGGAGTTCGATCATGCGCGCCACGACGAACGGCTGCGAGATGGTCTGGCCGAGCACCAGCGGCAGCGCGGTGTCCTCGTAGGCACGATGCGCCAGCGCCTCGCCGACGAAGATATGGCGCGGCACGGCGTGGATCGCGGTCAGCACGCGCTCGTCGCGGATGCCCTGCTCGCGCAGGCGCTCGATCATGCGCGAGCGCGTGCGCTGCGAGGTCATGCCGATGCCGTTCAGCATGGGATCATCGCTTCAGCCAGTCCGCCACCTCGGCGATCTGCGCGCCGTGCGTCAGGTCGATCTGCAGCGGCGTCACCGAGACGTAGCCGTTGGCCACGGCATGGAAATCGGTGCCTTCGCCGGCATCGGCGGCTTCGCCCGCGGCGCCGACCCAATACACCGTTTCGTGGCGCGGCGTGATCTGCTTAACCACCCCCTCGGCCTTGTGGCGCCTTCCCAGCCGCGTCACCCTGATGCCGCGCAGTTCCTCGTAGGGAACGTCCGGCACGTTGACGTTGAGCAGCAGCGGCGCGCCGAAGCCCTCGCGCATGAAG
>DAIDAU010000100.1 GCA_027310465.1 Rhodocyclaceae bacterium | reverse complement strand
CGTCGGGCGCTATCTGCTCGTCGGCGAGGAAACCGTCTGGCTCGACGGGCCGCTGACGGCGGCGGTGCGCGCGGGCGCCATCTGCTATCTCGACGAGATCGTCGAAGCGCGCAAGGAGACGACGGTCGTCATCCACCCGCTGGCAGACACGCGCCGCGCGCTGCCGGTCGAGAAGCGCGGCGAATTCGTGCGCGCCGCCGACGGCTTCATGCTGGTGGTTTCCTACAACCCCGACTATCAGAGCGTGCTGAAGGAACTCAAGCCGAGCACGCGGCAGCGCTTCGTCGCCATCGACTTCGACTATCCGCCGGCCGCGGCCGAAGCCGAGATCGTCGCGCGCGAAACCGGCGTCGGCGGCGACGTCGCCGCGCGGCTCGTGCGCGTGGCGGAACTGACGCGCAATCTCAAGGGCCAGGGACTCGACGAGGGCGCCAGCACGCGCCTGCTGGTGCACGCCGGGCACCTGATCGCCGCCGGCGTGCCGGAGCGCGAAGCCTGCGTCGCCGCCGTGGCGCGCGCGCTCGGCGAGGATCCGGAGATGGCCGCGGCCATCGACGACCTGGTTCGCGCCGTCTTCTGATCCTCCGTCCGTGCCGCCTCGTGAAGAAGCTCCGCGCCTGACGCTCGACGAGCTGAAGTCCCGGCTCGACGACATCTTCTACCTCGACATCTCGACGGGCCGCAGCTACGAGCGCCTGCTCGACGCCCTGGCGCTGCTGCCGCGGCCCAAGCAGGACTTCGCGCTGCACTGGGGCAAGGTGGCGGCGCGCACCGACCTCGAGATCGGCTATCTCGTCATCGAGCTGACCCCGGAAGCCTTGCGTACGATGGCGCCGGCCGCTGCCGAACGCTGGGTGATCGCGGCGCTAGACGCCTACGACCAGAGGGGCATGCGCGCTGCGGTCGCCAGCCTGCGCGACGTCGAAGGCGGCGCGCGGCCGGATACGGCGCTGCGCCTGGCAAGCATCGAAGCGCGGCTCGGGCACTTCGTCCATGGACTCTCGGGCCGGCCGCTCGAGCTCGCCGCGATCAACGATGGCGGCGGCGCGTGGACCGACACCGAAACCCTGTACCTGCCGGCGAGCATGGTCGGGTCGGATGCGCTCGGCAGCTATCAGGCGATTGCCGCGCTGCTATGGGCGCAGATGCGCTTCGGGAGTTTCGACGCCGGCCTCGAAGAGGCGCTGGCGGCTTGCGGCGACGCTGATCGCGCTGCCGCCTGGTTCGCGCTGCTCGAAACCGTGCGCCTGTCGGCGCGTCTCGGCCGTGAATTTCCGGGTCTGCGCGCCGCATTGGCGGATTTGTCGGCGGACTTGCCGCCGCAGCTTGACGAGGCGCGGCCGATCCTCGAAAAGCTCGATGCCGGCATGGCCGACAGCCTGGCGTGGCTGCCGCGCCTGATGCCGCATACGCCGCCGGGCGGCGCAGCCGTGGGTGCGGTACGCGCCCGTCTTGCGCTCCACGTGCGCGCCGAGCGCGTCGCCCAGGACACGCTCATTCTGCGCAGGGCGATCGGCGGGCTGATGGGGGCGCTCGGCAAGCAGGGCAGCGGAGAGACGGCCGTGGATCTCGCGCTGGACGCCGCCAGCGGAGAATTGCGCATCGATGGCGAAGTCGTTGCCTTGCAGGCGGATGCGCAAGCTGCGGCGCAGTCGCTGATCCAGGATCTCGGCGCGATTCCGCCCGAATGCATGACGCCCGCGGGCCCCGGCGCATGGCAGCCGACGTCGCACGAAGGCGCCGGATCGACAGCGGCGATCGAAGCGCCGGCCGACGTGACCTACGACGAATGGGACTATCGTCGCCGCGCCTACCGGCGCCATTGGTGCCATGTCTACCAGCGCCAATTGGCGCCCGGCGACGCCGATTACGTGGCGGACGTGCGGCACCGCTATGCGCCAGCGATCCGCCAGATCCGGCGCCGCTTCGAAGCGCTGCGCGGCGAAGACCGGATTCTCAAGCGCCAGCCCGACGGCGAAGAGATCGATCTCGACGCGCTCGTCGCCGCCATCGCGGACCGGCGCGGCGGCGCCGACACCGAGGACCGCGTGTTCGCCCAGCGCCATCGCGCCGAGCGTTCGCTGGCCGCGATGTTCCTCGTCGACATGAGCGGTTCGACCAAGGGCTGGGTCAACGACGCCGAGCGCGAAGCGCTGGTGATGCTGTGCGAGGCGCTCGACACGCTGGGCGACGCCTTCGCCATCTGGGGCTTCTCCGGCTGGACGCGCACGCGCTGCGACCTCTATCGCATCAAGGATTTCGACGAGCGCTACGACGAGGGCGTCGAGCGCCGCATTGCCGCGGTCGAGGCGAAGGACTACACGCGCATGGGGCCACCGCTGCGGCACCTGACGCGGCTGCTGCTGCGCCAGCCGGCCAAGCACCGTTTGCTGGTGACGCTGTCCGACGGGCGCCCCGACGACTTCGGCGACGAATACCGCGGCCAGTACGGCATCGAAGACACGCGCCAGGCGCTGGTGGAAGCACGCCGTGCCGGCGTGCGCAGCTACTGCGTCACCATCGATCGTCACGGCGCCGACTATCTCAGGCATATGTACGGGCCGGCGGGTTACACGGTGCTGGCCGACGTAAGCAAACTGCCGCTTCGCATCGCGGATATCTACCGCAAATTGACTAGCTGAGCGAACCGGTTTCGCTCTTGCGCGTCTGAGTCGTGAAGCGTTCCGCAGGGAGCGCCGAAGACCGGGGAGCCGTCAAGGGGAAGAGGAGCCGATCATGCGCATGCTATTGAACGTCCACATTCCGCACGAACCCTTCAACGCCTACGTGCGGGACGGCACCGTCGGCGAGACCATCCGGAAGATCCTCGACGAGACGAAGCCCGAGCAGGTCTGGTTCACCGAGCAGCATGGGACGCGCGGCGCGATCCTGATCGTCGATGTACCCACGCCCAGCAAGATTCCTGCGCTGGCGGAACCGTGGTTCCTCAAGTTCGATGCCGACTGCGAATTCCGCATCGTCATGACACCCGACGATCTCGGGAAGGCGGAACTGGAGAGGATCGGCAAGACCTGGAAGTAGAGGCAGCATCGCCGCCGACGTTTGGCCGGCGGCGATGCGTTCTTGCGGCGAACTACGCAGCCAGCAACGAGCCGGCGAGCTGCGAGCTGATCTGTGCGAAGGCCTTTTCCACCTCGAAGGTCTGCAGCGTGACGCCGAGCTGGCGGCCGATCTGCGTGATCGAGAAGATTCCCCGCACGGTCTCCTCGCCGCTGAGACGGTCGACGTCGACCACCATGGCGTGCTGGCGATTGACGCTCTTGAGGGTCGCGATGATGTGGCCCACCGAGGCCTGCTCCACGTCCGCCATCGGCAGCACCTGGATCTTCTCGAGCGGCGTCATGATGTCGCGCACCTTGAGGTCTGCGTGCTTGCCGCCGTTGAGCTGGATGTACTTGATGGGGCGGTCGCCCATGGTGTCGCGGGCGGTGATCAGGCCGACGATGTCGCCGATCGGATCGGTGACCAGCAGCAGGCGCACGCTGCGCGAGACCATGGCCTGAGTCGCTTGCGCCAGCGTTGCTTCGGGATAGGTCGTGGCCGCCGCGATGCACTGCAGGTCGGTCATGACCTCGATCGCGGGCGAACTGAGCTCGACCAGCTTGTGGGCATTGGGCCGGTGGAAGGTGGCGCCGGGCTTCAAGCTACGGAACGACAAGGGTGCATAGACGACGGTTTGCATGATGGGTGTCTCCTGTTTCCGTTTTTGTGATAAGGATCAAACGGCATCCCAAGCAAACCTTAGCCGAAAAAAAAGGCCGGTGGATTCCGGCCTTTTTATGTTCCTACGCAGGGGCTTAATCGACTAATCGCGCCATCCGGTTTATTTCTTCGAGGCGATCTTCTCGAGCTGTTCGGCACGGATCAGCTGGCCGTCGAGACCCGCCTGCTTGGCGTCGCCGCCGTAGGCGACGGTCATCAGCTGGCTGTAATAGACGACCGGCATGTTGAACTTGGTGCCTTTCTTCTTGTTGATCTCCGACTGGTAGATCTCGACGTTCGCCTGGCAAAGCTGACAGGGGGTGACGATCATGTCGGCGCCGTGATCGTAGGCCGACTCGACGATCTGGCGGATCTGCGCCTGCGACTTGTCGGGCTCGGAGAACGCCAGCGCGCCGCCGCAGCAGGTGACCTTCTGGTCGTACTTGACCGGCTCGGCGCCGACCATCTCGACCATCTTGTCGAGGTACTGCGGGTTCTCGAACGACTCGCCGGCGATGCCGAACGGCCGGTTGGTCTGGCAGCCGACGTAGCCGGCGAACTTGAGGCCCTCGAGCGGCTTCACCACCGGCTTCTTCATGCCCTCCCAGCCGATGTCCTCGATCAGCACCTCGACCATGTGGCGCTGCTTGACCTCGTTCTTGAGCGTGAGGCCGGCTTCCTTGAGCGCTTCGTTGGTCTCGGCCAGCAGGCTCTCGGACTCGTGCAGGCGGTCGACCGTCTCGCGGCTGGAGAGCCAGCAGGCCGGGCACACCGACACCATCTCCTGGCCGGGCAGTTCCCTTTCCGCCAGCGCGAGGTTGCGCGCGGAGAGCACCAGGCGCGGCAGTTCGCCGCCTTCGCCGTAGCCGATCGAGGCGCCGCAGCAGTTCCAGTCGGGAATCTCGTTGAGCTGGATGTCCAGCTTCTCGCACATGACGCCGATCGAAGTCAGGAAGTTCGAGGCCGAGGCGCCCTTCTGCGAAGAGCAGCCGGGGTAGAACGCGTACTGTTTCTTGCTCATGTCTTCTCGATCTCCTAAGCCATCAATGGCCACTGAGGCCCTTGCGGCGGTCTTCGATTTCGCGCGCCTTGGCGATCATCTTGTGGATGCCGCCCTTGTCCTTGCAGGTGTGGCCGCCCAGCATCTCCATGGGGTTGAGGCGCTTGGCCTTCATCAGGCCGAGGCCGATCCCCTGCATCGCCATGGCGTTCTTGACGCCTTGCCCGAAGCCGTCCTTGAAATACATCGCGAGCGAGAACTTGAGCTCGTTGACGCGGCCAGTCTTGACGATGTTGTCCCAGAACAGCTTGGCGATCTCGCGCGTCGGCTGGCCCTTGGGCGCGAGGCCGAGGCGGTGCGCGTAGTTGGCGAGGCCGTGCATGATGTGCGTGATCGGCAGCTTGCGCGGGCAGCGCACGATGCAGTTGTAGCAGGAGGTGCACATCCACATCGAGTCGGAGGTCAGCACTTCCTCGCGCTTGCCGGCGCGGATCATCATGAAGATCTTCTGCGGCGAGTGCTGCCAGTGCGGACCGAGCGGGCAGGAGCCGGCGCAGACGCCGCACTGCATGCACATCTTGACCCATTGGCCATCCTCGACGTTGGCTTCGACTTCCTTGAGGAAATCGTTCTTGTACGTGGCAGTCATGTCCATTCGCTCCTCTCAGTTGCCAACGATCAGCCGAAGCCCTTCATCGGGGACGGGCCCAACTCGGTGAGCTGGGCGACGTACTCGTCGATCATCCTGGCGACGCGCGCGTTGTCGGTGATCGCGACTTCGTGCGTCTGCACGCGCTCGGGCTCCAGGCCCAGCTGCTTGAGCGTGTCGTCGATCTTGCTCATCCGGTAGTACGCCATTTCCGAGCCCTTGACGAAGTGGCACTGGTAGTCGTCGCCCTTCTTGCAGCCCATCATCATGACGCCGTCGTAGCCCTGGTTGAGCGCGTCGGTGATCCAGATGGTGTTGGCGGAGCCGAGGCAGCGCACCGGGATGGCGCGCACGAAGGCCGAATAGGTGAGGCGCTGGATGCCGGCCATGTCGAGCGCCGGATAGGCGTCGTTCTCGCAGGCGAGGATCAGGACGCGCGGCTTCTCCTCGAACTCGTCGGGGACGTTGACCGCCTTGATCTGCATGCCGACCGTGTCGCACGAGTAGTTCTCGAAGGAGATCACGCGCACCGGGCAGGCGCCCATGCAGGTGCCGCAGCGGCGGCAGCGCTCCTCGTTGAACAGCGGGAAGCGCCTTTCGTCCTCGTCGATGGCGCCGAACGGGCATTCGACGGTGCAGCGCTTGCACTGCGTGCAGCCTTCGAGGCGCGCCTTCGGGAACGAGAGGTCCCAGGCGCGCGGATGCGCGGCGCGGCCGTGCGTGGCGTTCTCGACCGCCTGGATCGCCTTCATCGCCGCGCCGGTGGCGTCTTCCATGGCCTGGAACATGTCCATCGGACGGCGCGCCGGGCCGGCGGCGTAGATGCCCGTGCGGCGGGTCTCGTAGGGGAAGCAGATGAAGTGCGAGTCGGCGAAGCCGTACTTGAACTGCGGCACGTCCGGGCCCTGCCGGTAGTTCAGGTTGAGCACGGAGATCTTCTGCAGTTCGGATTTCCTTTGTACAGCCGCCGCGTCGCCGCTCTCGGCGGCGGTGACCGTGGCCGTCCATTCGTCGAGATTCACGCCCGCGTTGGCCACCTGACCCGTGGCGAGCACGACGAGGTCGGCATCGACCGTCGCCTCTTCGTCGAGGATCAGGTCCTTGAAGTTCACCTTGCAGCTCATTTCGCCACTGAGGCCGCCGGAGACGCCATTGACCTTCGCCTTGGTGAAGATCACACCCTTCTCCTGGGCGCTGCGGTAGAAGTCCTCGCCCATGCCCGGGACGCGCAGGTCCAGGTACATCACGATGGTGTCGACGTCCGGGTTGGCGTCCTTGAAGTAGGTCGCCTGCTTGATGCTGGTGGCGCAGCAGTGGCCCGAGCAGTACTCGAGGTGCTGCCCGTTGCCGTTGCCGCCGGAGCCGCGCTGGCCTGCGCACTGGACGAAGACGACCGACTTCACTTCCTTGCCGTCGGCGCGCTTGATGGCGCCGCTGTTGGCCGCCTTGGCGAGCGCCTCGAGGCCGGCCTGGTCGACCACGTTGGCCTGGCCGCCGCCGAGTTCGGTCAGCTTGTTGATGTCGTAGGGGGTGAAGCCGGTGGCCTGGACGATGGCGCCGACAGTCTCTTCCGCGATCGCGCCGGATTCCTGCGCGATCTTGGCGATGAAGCGTCCGGGCGCGCCGGCCGTTTCGGACAGCGTCGAATTCAGGTGCACCTTGATCTTGGCGTGGCCGGAAACCTTGCTTGCCAGTTCCTCGACGCCCGTCGGCTGCGCCTCGGCATACGGCGCGTTGAACGGCACGCGCTTCAGCAGATTGCTGGCGAAGCCGCCGAGCTTGGCGGTCTTCTCGATCAGCACGACCTCGTAGCCGGCGTCGGCCGCGGCCAGCGCCGCCGTCATGCCGGACATGCCGCCGCCGACCACCATGATGCGCTTCGACTGGGCCTTGTTCGGGTTGCCGGCCGGCTGCGTCATCTTCTTGATCTCGGCGCAGCCCATGCGGATGTAGTCCTCGGCCATCTCCTGGCGTACTTCGTCGTGCTCCGAGCCTTCGGCGACGACCCAGATCACGCCTTCGCGCAGGTTGGCGCGCGACACGGCGTTGTCGGGGAAGGTGAAGGCCTCGGCCTTGGCGCGGCGCGAGCAGGCGGCGATCATCACGTGGGTGACGCCGTCATTGGCGATGTCGTTCTTGATCAGATCGACGCCTTCGGTGGAGCACAGGAAGGGATGGCTCTTGACCACCGCCATCTTGCCTTCCTTGGTGGCGACTTTTTCCAGCGCGTCGACGTCGAGCTTGTCGCCGATGCCGCAGCCGGAGCAGATGTATGCAGCGTACTTGATGTCAGCCATGATTACGCGGCCTCCGTGGAGGCGTTCTTGTGGATCACTTGGATGGCCTTGAGGCTGGCCGCGGTGGCGCTCTGCACCGCGCGGTTGACGTCGAGCGGGCTCGAGGCCGCGCCGGCGCCGAACATGCCGCCGTCCTTGGAGCCTTCGATGAAGTTCGAGGAATCCATCACGATGTCGGCGGGCAGCTTCACGCCCGTGACTTCGGGCTCCATGCCGACCGCCAGCACGACGAGGTCGTGCTCGGTGGCGTAGCGGTGGTAGCCCTCGGTGTCGACGCCGTGCAGGACCGGGTTGCCGTTGGCTTCGTTCTCGGCGATGCGCGCGACCTTCGACTTGACGAAGCTCACCGTCGAATCCTTCCAGACGTTGGCGTAGAAGTCCTCGAAGCGGTCGATGGCGCGGATGTCGATGTAGTAGATGGTCGACTTGCCGGCGTCGCCCCAGGCTTCGCGCACGTACTGCGTCTGCTTGAGCGAGGCCATGCAGCAGATGCGCGAGCAGTGGCGCAGATAGTTCTCGTCGCGCGAGCCGGCGCACTGGATGAAGGCGACGTTCTTCGCTGGGTTGCCGTCGGAGGGACGCAGCAGCTTGCCCCCGGTCGGGCCGTGCGGGTCGGCGAGGCGCTCGAACTCGACGCTGGTGATCACGTTGGCGATGCGATCGTAGCCGTAGGGCTGGATCTTGTTGGCGTCGAAGGGACGCCAGCCAGTCGCCCAGACGACGGCGCCGACGTTGATCTCGATGGTCTCTTCCTTCATGTCCAGATCGACGGCATTGACCGGGCAGGCCGCCTTGGCCTTCTCGCCCTCGGGCGTGCCGACGATGGAGGCGTCGATGACGTAGCGCTGCGGATAGGCCATGACGTGCGGCAGATAGGCCGCCCTCACCTTGGAGAGGCCGTAGTTGTAGGCGTCGGCGACTTCGGCGCTGACCGCCTCGCCGCACTTGCCGCAAGCCGTGCAGTTCTCGTTGACGTAGCGCGGGCTCACCTTCAGCGTGACCTTGTAGTCGCCGCGGCTGCCGCTGACGGCGACCACCTGGGTCATCGTCATGGTGCGAAGGTTCGGGTTGCCCCTGATGCGCTTCAGATTGATCTCCATCCCGCAGGTGGGGTGGCACATCTTGGGGAAATAGCGGTAAAGCTGAGCGGTACGTCCGCCCAGGGTCGGCGTCTTCTCGACCAGCAGCACCTGCTTGCCGCATTCGGCGGCTTCGAGCGCTGCGGTCATGCCGGAAATACCGCCGCCGACGACCAGGATCGTCTGGTTGGTAGCGATGGGAGCTGTCACAGCCTAGGCCTCCGGGAATGGATCGTTCCTTGCGAACGTGGCGGATTCTAACCGCGGAAACCCGCACCAGGACTGGCTTGTACGGCAACGGCCGGCTGAAATGTTCCTATGGAGTAATAGAGGACCTGAATGCGCCGCGCGCGGCCAGCCATTGCTCGAGCCGCAGCACGCGCTGGCTCTTGTCGGGCTCGATTTCGAGGGACGGAGCGAAGGCCTTGAACTTCTCCAGCGCGGCGCGCAGCAGCGCGTCCATCTCCGTTTCGGCGAGTTGCGGCTGCAGCTGCGCGGCGGCTTCAGCCAGCGGTTCGCTGCTGCGATCCCGCGCGGCATCGACGTCCGCGAGCCGATTGGCGAAACGCACGATGTCGCGCAGGCGACGCTGTGTCGTCTCCGCTGCGGCGTCGCCGTCGCCGCGCATGCAATCGAGCACCGCTGGCGGCAGGCTCCACACCTCACCCACTGCGCGGCCGAGCTCGGGCAGGGTGATGCCGAGAATCTTGACGGCCGCCTCGTCGGGCGCCACGCCCCGCGCCGCGAGGTTTTCGATCTTCCAGTGATCCTCGGGGAAGTAGAACAGCGCGAGCGCCTTGCCGAGGTTGAACAGCATTCCGGCAATGAACGCTTCCTCGACGTTCGGAATGCCGGCGCGGACCGCCAGGTGGCGCGCGATCAGGCCGGCGATGAACGAGCCGATCGATTCCTCGCGCAGCCGTTTCTGCCTGCCGCCCGCGAAGTGGCCGAAGCATGCGAGCCCGCTGCAGACCAGCCGCACCTCGTTGAAGCCGAGCAGCCTGATGGCGTCGCTGACAGTCGCCACCTTGCCGTCGAGATGCGGGTAATGGGCGGAATTGGCGAGCTTCAGCAGGCGGCCGGTCAGCGCATAGTCGCGCAGCACGGTGCTGGTGACGCGCGCGAGCGTGGCCTTCTCGTCGCCGGTGATCTGGTTGATCTCGGCGAGCGTTTTCGATATGGCAGGAAACTCGCCGCGATGTTCCATGCGCCTGAGCAGGAAGGCGACTGTGCCGTGCATGCCGTTGTCGGCCTGCGGTGGCGGCGCGAGCGCCGCGGCGAGCGCGTCGTGCAGGGCTCCGGCGTTGGCGAAGCGCAGTGCCGGATCCTTCGCCGTCGCGCGGGCGATCAGCTGCACGATGCGGCCGCCCGGGTCGGCGCGCTGCACCGGTGCCGGGTCGGCTTCCTGGCGGCAGATGCGCTCGGCCGCTTCCGCGAGGGAAGCGGCCTTCACCGCCGGCGCGCCGGTCAGCAGCGTGTAGAACATCTGGCCGAGCGCGTAGACGTCGGTGCGCTCGTCGAGCCGGTGCGTGGTGAAGTGCTCCGGCGCCATGTAGGGGACGGTGCCGGCGATGAGCTCGGTCGCGGGCGGCGCGTCGGCGCGGCGGGAGATGTCGAAGTCCATGACGCGCAGTTGGCCCTCGTCGTCGCGCATGACGTTGCGCGGATTGAGGTCGAGATGCAGGATGCCGTGGGCGTGGGCGTAGGCGATGGCGCCGGTGGTCTGCAGCATCGCTTCGCAGGCCTCGGCCAGCGGCAGCGCGCCGCGGCGCTTCAGCTCATCGGCCAGCGTGGCGCCCTCGACGTATTCGAAGACGAGATACATGGCGTCGTCGTGTCGGCCGAACTCATGCAGCGCCACGATGTGCGGGTGGCGCAACTGGGCGAGGTGGCGCGCCTGCGGCCAGCCCGCATCGCTCTGCCCCGGCATGGCGCGGACGAGCTTGATGGCCACCAGCCGTTCCAGGTCGGGGTCGCGCGCGAGGTACACCTCGCCCTGGGCGCCCTGTCCGAGCGGCTTCAGCACCGGGAAGCGCCCGATGCTGAACGTCTGGGCGGACGGCACCTCGCCGGCAGGCGGCGCCTTGGGAGGCGGCACCTCGGGAGATGGCACCTCGGCGGGCGCCGGACTGGCCGGGCGGAACAGGGAGAGGAGCGTGGCGAAGGGATTCATGCCGTTGCCACGCCGAGCGCTACGCCGCCGCCGGCTTGACGGTGCAGACCGCGAGCTCGTCGCGCTTGCCCTTGGCCTGCAGGCCGAAAGTGTCGCCGAAGCGGAACTGGCCGGGCCGGACGGCTTCGACCGCATTCCGCGTGGCCGCGCTGACGAGCACGAATCCCGGCTGACAGCCTTTCTGGATGCGCGCCGCCGTATTCACCACGTCGCCGATCGCCGTCCAGTCCAGGCGTTCCGGCGTGCCGACGTTGCAGATGGCCACCTCTCCCCAGTGGATGCCGATGCGCAGCTGCAAGGTCTGCTGGCCGGCGCGCGAGCGGAGTTGGTTGATGTCTTCGGAATGGTTCTGCATGTCGAGGCCGGCCAGGATGGCATCGGCCGGATCATCGAAGATGGCCATGATGCTGTCGCCCATGAACTTGTCGATGAAGCCCCGATTGCGCGTCACCGACCGCGACACGCGGCTCAGGATGAAATTCAGCGTCTCGACGATCGATTCGTTGTCGGCGTTGCGCTCGACGTAGGAGGTGAAGCCGACGATGTCGCAGAACAGCACCGCCACCCGGCGGTCCTCGTTGGTGATGCTGTCCTTGCCCCCGCGTACCGCTTCGCGCGCCTTCTGCTCGACGAGCTGCGGCACGTAATGGCGCGTGATGTTGTGGATGCGCATGCCGCTGACGATGGATCCCTCGGAGAGACGCCCGGACCCTTCCTCCTGGGAAACGACCTGCCAGAGCGACGGGATCGTGCCGTCGGGATGCCGGAAGCCGCTGACGTTGAAAAGAATCGAGATGCCCTCGGCACCGGGAAGATTGACGCGGATGCGGAAGTTTTCGAAGGCGCCGTTGCCCTCGGCCAGCGCCAGGCCCCAGACGATGTCGTTGTGGAAGCTGAGCGGGATCGCCCGTGCCAGCGCCTGCGGCCACGCTTCCTGCCGGTCGATGCGCAGGCGGCTCAGCATCGAAGGCGAGACGGCGAGGATGTCGCCGACCGCGGAGAAGTGGATGAGGCTGTAGCCGAGCTCGTCGAAGATCCGCTCCATGCTGGCCAGACGCGCTTGCCCGGCGAGGAGCTCGGGTGCGGCGATGCGCTCGTGCTGGCCGGCCTGGCGGGTCAGCAGCATCTGCGTGCCGCCGGCGGACTCGCGCACGTCGAGGCGGAATTCCAGGGCATCGATCAGGCGGCGCGTCTGGCAGCGGTCGGCATTCCAGGAGAACGGAACGTCGATCCCGACGAGCGCCTCGGTCGCCGAATCGGCCGGTGCCGGAAAACCGACGGCGATTTGCCATCCTGCCGCTTCGCAGGCGCGCGCGACATTTTGCGATCCGTGTTCGGCGACCTCGATGGCATAGAGCGACTTCACCTGTGCGTCGTCGCCGGCGACGGGCAGTTCGAACTCGGTTTCCACGATGCGGCGGAACACGCGCAGGTGCATCGTCTTGACGGCGTCGTCGAGCAGGTCGTTGAGGACGACCGTCGTCGGCGCCGTCAGCCGGCCCAGGCCGCGCGCCTCGAGAGCGCGACGCAGGCTGCGCTGTACTTCGAGCCAGGGCCCGTGATCGAGCGCGACCAGGCGCACCGCATCAGCGTCCGCCGCGGGAACCGTGGCGACCTCCGGCTCAGAGGTTGGCGCAGAGTCGATAGGTTTCATGCACCGTCAAACTCGTCAAGAACGCTTCCTGCACCCAGGGCTCGCATTGCGCCGCGTCGAGACCGAGCGTCGCCAGCGCCGCCTTGCGTACTTCGACGTCAGCCTGCGTCGGCGCTCCGAAGCCGCTGCTGCGTATCACATAGTTTCCCGCGCAAAGACTGGTCAACACCGGGTCGGCCGGCGGTGCGGCGCAAGGCAGCGACAAGTCCGCGCCCATGAACTCGGCGAATCGTTCCGGCAGCTTCCACTGTCTTACGGCTTCGCATCCGACATCGAGATGATCGCAGCCGAAGATGCGCCGCTCGGCCTCGACGCTCGTGCAGCCCTTGCCGAGAACCAGGCCGAGCACGGAAAGATAGCGGTGCTGGCTGTGATTGAAGAGCAGGACCTTGCCCATGTCGTGCATCAGCCCGGCGATGAAGGCGTCGTCGCGCTCGTTGTCGTCGCCCAGTTCCGAGCAGATGGCCTGGCCGGCAAGCGCGGTGAGCAGCGAGTGCTGCCAGACGTGGCGCTGGAACTGCGCGTTGCGCGTGAGGGCGAACATCGAACGGCTGAATGCCAGCATCGCCAGCGAGCGCACGACGTTGAACCCGAGCACGCTGATCGCCTTGGGTATGTTGGCGATCCTCTCGCCGCGGCTGTAGAAGGCCGAGTTGACGACGCGCAGGACCAGCGCCGCGACGCCGAGATCGGAACTGACGTAGTTGTCGAGTTCGAAGAAACAGGTTTCCGATTCGATGTCCAGCCGCATGATCCCGGCGAGGACGTCGGACTTGACCGGAAGGTCCTGGTAATTGATCGAGCGGAAATCGAAATGCCCGGTGCGAAACGGCCGCGCCTGCCGGGTTAGCGCTGCCTCCGCCGATGCGCCGCGGGAAACTGCTGGGTCCGACGCCATCTTCCCGACCTCCCTTTGGCCTTACCGCAGCGTTAGAAAAGCCACACTATGCAGCATAGACCACGGTCACCTCCGGCGGGTTCAACTCAGCGTCCCGGCGAGCCCGGCGGCGCGGCGCGCAGGTACTGGTGCGGCCACGATGTCGTCTGGCCGAGGGCCTGGGCGGCTGCGAGCGGCCAGTACGGATTGCGCAGGATTTCGCGGCCGAGCAGCACCATGTCCGCCTGCCCGCTGCGGATCGCGTGATCGGCTTGGGCCGGCGCGGTGAGCAGGCCGACCGCGGCGGTCGGGATGCCGGCCTCGCGGCGCACCCGCGCCGCGAATTCCGTCTGGAAGCCCGGACCCGCGGGCATCTGCGCGGTGGGCAGCAGGCCGCCGCTGGAGACGTCGACGAGGTCGATGCCGAGATGCTTCAGCTCGCGGCACAGTTCGACCGTCTCGTCGGGATTCCAACCACCCTCGACCCAGTCGGTGGCCGACAGCCGGATCAGCAGCGGCAGGCGTTCCGGCCATTCGGCGCGCACCGCGGCGACGACCTCGCGCACCAGGCGCGTGCGGTTCTCGAAGCTGCCGCCGTAGCGGTCACCGCGCCGGTTCGACAGCGGCGAGAGGAACTGATGCAGCAGGTAACCGTGGGCGGCGTGGATCTCGACGGTGCGGAATCCGGCGGCGCGTGCGCGCTTCGCCGCGACGGCGAATTGCGCGACGATTTCGGCGATGCCGGCTTCATCGAGCTTGCGCGGCGCCGCGTAGCCCTCGCCGAACGACAGGGCCGACGGCGCCACGGTCTGCCAGCCGCCTTCGTCCGCAGCGAGCGTTCGTTGCGGCTGCCAGCCGAGCCCGATGCTGGCCTTGCGTCCGGCATGCGCCAGCTGCACGGCCGCGACGCAGCCCTGCATCTGCGCGAATTCCTGGATCTGCGCGAGCGGCTCGAGCTGGCGATCGTCCCACAGGCCGAGATCGCCCGGGCTGATGCGGCCGTCGGGCGCGACCGCGGTGGCCTCGAGGATCATGAGCGCCGCGCCGCCGACCGCGCGGCTGCCGTAATGGACGAAATGCCAGTTCGACGCCATGCCGTCGGCGGCCGAGTACTGGCACATGGGCGGGATGCCGATGCGGTTCCTGAGAACGAGGTCGCGCAGCTTCAGCGGTTCGAACAGATGCGTCATGGCGGGCTCCGGCAGCGGCTGAAGCGGCGAGTTTAGCGCCGCCGTCGAATCGGCGCAGGGCCGTCAGCCGCTTCCCATCGCCTGCATCGCCGCATAGGCGGCAACCGCGGCGGCCATCGTCGCGGCCGTGCCGTCCTGCCGCTGCTGATCGCGTTCGAGGATCGCCAGCAGGGCGAGCGCCGCGAGATCATCCGCCAGCTGGGAGGGCGTCGAGTTGTCGACGGCCGTCGCGACGTCGAGCGCCAAAGCCCGGATCGCGGCATCGGAGAGGGTGACCACGAAGTCCGGCGAAGACGGCGCGAGGCCGTTGCCGAGGGAGAACGAAGCGGGCGACGCCGCCGGCGCGGCGGCCGGGACGTTGAGCCCCGCGCCCGCGGCGACGCCGATGCCGGCGACTCCTCCGACGGAAAGACCGATGCCGCTCATGTGACCTCCGGCGCTGCCTGGTAGTCGCCGATTCTCGCGGGTCCGCTTGCGGCGAGTTTGATGAACGCCTAGCCCCTGCGGCGGGGGAGAGCGGGGCGCGCCGCGCCCCGGCCCTCCCCCAACACGCTCATGGTGTGCGCGATGGATTTCACGGCCGCCGGCGCTAGATATGCGGACAGCCGGCACCAAGGTCTTTCGAGCGGAAGGAGGCCCGCCATGGAACAGTTCGTCAACATGCTGCTGGTGGCGCTGATGTCGGCGGGTCAGCCGGCGTCGCCGAGGCCGATGGTCCTGATCGACAACTGGCCGGCGCTCCGGGTCACCGAGCATCTGGTCGCGGCCATGCCCGCCGGCTGCAATCCGAACGGCGGCGGCTGCGCGGTGATCAACTTCGCCGAGCGCAGCTGCGATGTCTATATCGCCTGGCGCGAGCCGCAAAAGGCGGTCATGCGGGAACGCGAGATGAAGCGCTGCCGCGGCTACGACGCGGAGCCGTTCCAGCTCAGGGAAGCCTATGTGCGCTGGCTCTCCGGCCAGCCGTGCAAGCCGGACAAGGAAAGGCCCCGCAAGGAGGGCGAGACGAAGGCGGTCGTGGCGGTGGCGACGATGGACGACTGATCGCAGCCGTCACATGCGGATGTGGCCTTCGGGAACCTCGTCCTGCGCCCGCTCGGCCTCGAGGTGGTACTCGAGCCGGGCCGCCAGCAGCAGGATGGCGATCTGCTCGGAAAGCCGGATCTTCCTGCCGTCGGCATCGGCATCGACGCGGGCCAGCAGGCCGCGCAGCAGCTTCGCCGCCTCCTCGTCGCGCCCCGCGTCGAACAGCGACTCGATCACCTGGCGCCGCGCCGGGGTCGTCCTGTCGGAGATGCCGCGGCGCGCCTCGAGACGGCGCAGGCTGCGCACGGCGCGATCGATCTCGGCGTCGGCGGCGTCGGGCTCGTCGAAAGCGTCGAGGCAGGTAGAGTTCGTCGTGTGCATCAACACGCCGACGGAGGCGACGAAGTCCTTGGC
>DAIDAU010000260.1 GCA_027310465.1 Rhodocyclaceae bacterium | reverse complement strand
GTGAACAAGGGCTGGCCGAATTCGACCGGCTGGCCGTTCTCGACGAGAATCGCCTTGATGGTGCCCGAAACCTCGGCCTCGATTTCGTTCATCAGCTTCATCGCCTCGATGATGCAGAGCGTGTCGCCCTGCTTGAAGCTGCTGCCGACCTCGACGAAGGGCGGGGTGCCTGGGCTGCCGGAGCGGTAGAACGTGCCGACCATCGGCGACTTGACGACCTTGCCTTCCGGCTGAGCCGCCGCGGCGGCTTCGGCGGGCGCTGCAGCCGCCGCGGCAGCGGACTGGGCCGCCACGGGCGCGGCGGCGGGAAGCATCACGGTCGTCGGCGCGGCAGCGAGGTGCTTCGCGATGCGAATCTTCTCCTCGCCTTCGCTGATCTCCAGTTCGGAGATGCCCGAGTTCTGGACGAGGTCGATCAATGTCTTGAGTTTTCTTAGATCCATGTGGTTGTTCCCTGCAAATGCGGGGCGGTACGCCCCAAGCCGCCTAGGAGCGGCGAATACGGGCCAGTGCGGCGTCGAGGGCCAGTTCATAGCCCTGGGCGCCGAAGCCGCAGATCACGCCGACGGCGATGTCGGAGAAATACGAGTGCTGCCGGAAGGCTTCCCGCGCGTGGATGTTGGAAAGATGGATTTCGATGAACGGGATCGCCACGCCGGCCAGCGCATCGCGCAGGGCGACGCTGGTGTGCGTGTAGCCGCCGGGGTTGATGATGATGAATTCGATGCCTTCGGCGGCCGCCGCCTGGACGCGGTCGATCAGCTCGCCTTCGCTGTTGCTCTGGTAGCTTTCGATCTGCACGCCGTCCGCCCGGGCGCGGGCCTCCATGGCGGCATGAATATCGGAAAGCGTCTGGCGGCCGTAGATTTCCGGCTCGCGTCGCCCGAGGAGATTGAGGTTGGGACCGTGCAGGACCAGGATTCGCGGTCCGCCGGTATCCTCGGAAGCGCCCTTTTGCCGCTGAGTTTGCTTGGACATGGGCGCTAGTTTGCCGGAAATGACGGCAACTTGTCCAGTCGGCCTATGTCGTTGGCTATGTCGGCCTGCCTATTTCAGCAGGGCGGCCACTGCCTCCATGCGCGCTCGCGCGGGGCTGCGGCCGGTGTGCGGATTGCGCTGCTGCCGGCGTTCCGCGACGTAGGGGTAGATCGAGAGGCGAACCGGAGTGCCGTCCCAGTCCAGGCTGAGCTGGGCTTCCATGTCGTCGTGCCGTCCGCGCGCCTTCTCATCGATTTCGTAGGAAATGCCGCGAGATAGCAGCATGATCTCGACGTCCTTGGCGCTGTCGGCGTACAGCTCGATGTCGACGCCGGCGTAGCGGCCGGCGGTGCCGTCCAGAACCGGTCCCGTCAGGTACGGCCGGAAATCGGCAAGCAGCTCCATGACCTCGAGCGCGATCCCGCGGAGCATCCTCAGGCGCTCCGGCTGCTCCTCGTCCTGGTAGATCGCCTGGTAGGCCCGCAGCTCGGCTTCGATCTCGTCGTTCGTGGGCAGCACGTCGAACTCGCCGGCGCCCAATGCCTTGGTGGCCTTGCGCTTGGCGTAGCCGTAGTCGGAGATGCCTTCCTCAGCCATCAGCCGGGCGGCCAGGCCGGCGATCTCGCGGCGCAGGGAATTGCCGGCGGTAGAAGGCTTGCGGCGGGGCATGCGGGGGAGCGGCGCGGAGCCATCGGTTAGAATCGGCGTTCATTATTGCACGCCAATCCCCATGCACATCCACATCCTAGGCATCTGCGGCACGTTCATGGGCGGCATCGCGCTGCTGGCACGCGCGGCGGGACATCGCGTCACGGGCTGCGACGCGAATGTCTATCCGCCGATGAGCACGCAGTTGGAGGCCCAGGGCATAGAACTGGTCGAAGGCTACGGCAGCGACCAGATCGCCCTTGCGCCGGACCTGTTCGTCGTCGGCAACGCCATCTCGCGCGGCAATCCGCTGCTCGAGGAGATCCTCGACCGCAACCTGCCCTATGTCTCCGGTCCCCAGTGGCTGGCGGACAATATCCTCCGCGACCGCTGGGTTCTCGCCGTAGCGGGCACTCACGGCAAGACGACCACGACTTCCCTTCTCGCCTGGATTCTCGAGGATGCCGGGCTCAATCCGAGCTTCCTCGTCGGTGGCGTGCCGCAGAACTTCGGCGTCTCGGCGCGGCTGACCGATTCGCCGTTCTTCGTCATCGAGGCCGACGAATACGACACGGCGTTCTGCGACAAGCGCTCGAAGTTCGTGCACTACCGGCCGCGGACGGCGATCCTGAACAATCTCGAGTTCGATCATGCGGACATCTTTGCCGATCTTGCAGCCATCGAGACGCAATTCCATCATTTCGTGCGCACCTTGCCCGGCAAAGGGCTGGTCGTCGCCAACGCCAACGAGGAATCGCTGAAACGCGTGCTGGCGCGTGGCTGCTGGACGCCGGTCGAGTGGTTCGATGCCGTGGAGGGCTGGCAGGCGGGGGCGCCCGACGGCGACGGCGCCTTCGAGGTTCGCCTCGCCGGGCAGCCGGTCGGCCGCGCTCACCTGGAGTTGCTCGGCGCGCACAACCGCGCCAACGCCATCGCGGCGCTCGCGGCGGCTCGCCATGCCGGCGTGCCGGTGACGGCGGGCATCGCGGCGCTCGGCCGCTTCAAGGGCATCAAGCGGCGGCTCGAAGTGCGCGGGACGGTGCGCGACGTCACCGTTTACGACGATTTCGCCCACCACCCGACGGCGATCGCCGTGACCCTCGACGGTCTGCGCCGCAAGGTCGGCTCCGCGCGCATCCTCGCCGTGCTGGAGCCGCGCTCGAACACGATGAAGCTCGGCACCATGAAGGCGCAACTGCCGGGCAGTCTGGCCCAGGCCGACCAGGTCTTCTGCTACGCGAAGAATCTCGGCTGGGACGCGACCGAGGCGCTGGCGCCGATGGGGAAGAAGGCCGGGGTGTTCGACGATCTCGACGACATGGTGGCGGCCATCGCCGCCGCCGCGGGCGTCGGCGACCAGATCCTGGTCATGAGCAACGGCGGCTTCGGCGGAGTCCACGACAAGCTGCTGGCCGCGCTGGCTTCATAGCGCGAGCCAAGAAAGAACGGGCAGCCGAAGCTGCCCGTCGTCGCGAAAATCCGTTGCCGTTCAGGCGCGCGTCGACAGCGCGCCCTTCATCTTCTGCAGCGCCTTCGCCTCGATCTGGCGGATCCGTTCGGCGGACACGCCGTACTCGGCCGCCAGTTCGTGGAGCGTCGCGGCTTCTTCGCCGTCCTCGACCAGCCAGCGCCGCTGCACGATGGTGCGGCTG
>DAIDAU010000257.1 GCA_027310465.1 Rhodocyclaceae bacterium | reverse complement strand
GCATGACCTCCATGCCGTGCTGCATGGTGCGTCCCATGGCTTCCGCCAGCGTGCAGTTCATCGGCCATTGCGCCGACACCACGCGCATCAGCGGCTCGCGCGCGCCTTCGAGCGAATGCAGGTAGGCCTGCGTAATCTTGTCGGCCGCGTCGAAGCTGCAGTTCAGCGCGTTGGAGACGGTGTCCTCGCGCATCGCCGCCGACGGATTGCAGGCGATCTCGTGCAGCCGGTTGACCTGGTCCTTGACGTAGTCGAAGCCCGTCTGCGTGATGTCGTCCGCGGCCGCCAGGCAGCACTTGGACAACTCGGCCCAGCCGTCGAGCATGGTGTGGTACTGGCTGGACAGCGCCTCACCGGCGTGCGTGGCCGCCGCCCTCTGTTGATTCGCGGTATTCATGTTTCGCTCCTCGTCACAAGCAAAAAAGAAGAATCGCGGCTGCGCCGAGCCGCGCCCACCGCGGCCTCCCTGGACTGCGCCGGGTACTGCCGAGATTGACCGTCGACCGCAGCGCTATTGTTTGGTTGCAACTGCCGGTTTGCGATATTCGGGACGCCGTTCGGCGCAGCGCCGGCAAGGAACTTTCGCGCCGGCCGGAACAACCAACCGCTATCGCGTCGCCGCGTTTGCGCGGTTCGGCAAGCGCGTCGGCCGCCTGACGGAGGACGCAAGATGCACACACCGCAGAACCGCAGGCGCCGCCAGCTGCTCAAGGCCTGCGCCGCCCTGGCCGTGATTCCCGTCATCGGCGTTCCCGGCGAGGCGATGGCCGCGAAGAACGCCGCCATGCGCGCCTCGCTCAAGTACCAGGACACGCCGATGGGGGACAAGCAGTGCAGCAACTGCATGCAGTTCATCCCCGGCAAGACGCCCACGGCGCTCGGCGGCTGCAAGCTCTATCCGGGCGACACCGAGATCGCCCCGAAAGGCTATTGCGTCGCCTGGGTCAAGAAGCCGTAGCGAAGGCACGCTACGCCGGCCCGTATGGACGGCGCCGATGGCGGAGCGCAACGGGACCACGCCCCGGCGGGGCGAGACGGCGCAGCCGCGCCCCGACGACCAGCACCTCTGGTACAAGGATGCGGTCGTCTACGAGCTGCACGTCAAGGCGTTCTTCGACAGCAACGCCGACGGCACCGGCGATTTCCGCGGCCTGGTCCGCAAGCTCGACTACCTGCAGGAGCTCGGCGTCACCGCGCTGTGGCTGCTGCCCTTCTATCCGTCGCCGCTCAAGGACGACGGCTACGACATCGCCGACTACCATAACGTCCATCCCGACTACGGCACGCGCGCCGACTTCCGCCAGCTGGTGCGCGAGGCCCACCGGCGCGGCCTGCGCATCATCACCGAGCTGGTCATCAACCACACTTCCGACCAGCATCCGTGGTTCCAGGCCGCGCGGCACGCGCCGCGCGGCTCGTCGAAGCGCAACTTCTACGTCTGGAGCGACACGCCGGCGAAGTACGCCGGCACGCGCGTCATCTTCACCGACACCGAAAGCTCCAACTGGGCGCGCGACGAGATCGCGCAGGCCTACTACTGGCACCGCTTCTTCTCGCACCAGCCCGACCTCAACTTCGACAATCCGCTGGTGCTGAAGGCCGTGCTGCGCGTGAGGCGCTTCTGGCTCGACATGGGCGTCGACGGGCTGCGCCTCGACGCCATCCCTTATCTGTGCGAGCGCGAAGGCAGCAGCAACGAGAACCTGCCGGAAACCCACGCCGTCATCCGGCAGATCCGCGCGGTGATCGACGCCCGCTACAGCGACCGCATGCTGCTGGCCGAGGCCAACCAGTGGCCCGAGGACGTGCGCGACTATCTCGGCGACGGCGACGAGTGCCACATGGCCTACCACTTCCCGCTGATGCCGCGCATCTACATGGCCATCGCCCAGGAGGACCGCCACCCCATCGTCGAAATCATGCAACAGACGCCCGATATTCCCGGTACCTGCCAGTGGGCGATCTTCCTGCGCAATCACGACGAACTCACCCTCGAAATGGTCACCAGCCGCGAGCGCGACTACATGTACCAGATGTACGCCGCCGATCCGCGCTCGCGCCTCAATCTCGGCATCCGCCGCCGCCTGGCGCCGCTGATGGACAACGACCCGGAGCGCATCAAGCTGATGAACTTCCTGCTGCTGTCGATGCCCGGCACGCCGATCATCTACTACGGCGACGAGATCGGCATGGGCGACAACATCTACCTGGGCGACCGCAACGGCGTGCGCACGCCGATGCAATGGAGCCCCGACCGCAACGCCGGCTTCTCGCAGGCCGACCCGCAGCGGCTCTACCTGCCGCCGATCATGGATTCGATCTACGGCTACGAGGCGGTCAACGTCGAGGCGCAGTCGCGCGATCCCTCCTCGCTGCTCAACTGGATGCGCCGCATGCTCGCCGTGCGCGACCAGTACAAGGGCTTCGGCCGCGGCCGGCTCTCCTTCCTGCGCGCCGGCAACCGCAAGATCCTCGCCTTCGTGCGCGAGCACGGCGACGAGACGCTGCTGTGCATCGCCAATCTGGCGCGCTCGGCGCAGCCGGTCGAGCTCGACCTGTCGCGCTTCAAGGGCCGCGTGCCGCTCGAGCTGCTCGGGCGCGCGGCGTTTCCGCCGATCGGCGACCTGCCCTACCTGCTGACGCTGAACGGCCACGGCTTCTTCTGGTTCCGCCTCGCCGCCGGCGAGGAGGCGCCGTCGTGGCACGAGGAGCGCATCGCGCGCGAGGAGCCGCCGATGCTGGTGCTGTTCGACGGCTGGCACAGCCTGTTCCGCGAGCGCGTCGTGCCTTGGCGCATCGCCATGGCGGAGAACCTGCGCGCCCAGCTCGAGAACGACGTGCTGCCGCGCTTCGTCGCGGCGCAGCGCTGGTACAGCGGCGACGCGCCGCCGCGGCGCGTCGCGCTGTCCGACCAGGCCGAGTGGAGCGGCGACGGCCGCGGCGACTGGCTGGTGGCGGTCTTCAACATCGAGCAGGACTCGGGTGCCTGCCGTCCCTGCTTCCTGCCGCTGTCGCTGCTGTGGGAGGACGGCGACGAGGAGCGCGTGCGCGCCCTCGCCCCCATGACCGCGGCGCGCGTGCGCCACCAGGCGCGCATCGGCGCGCTGGCCGACGCATTCGCCGACGAATGGTTCTGCCGCGCCCTCGTCGGCGCCGCGGAGAGCGGCCGCGAGCTGCGCTGCCTCGCCGGCAGCATCCGCTTCTCGGCGACGCGCGCCTTCGCCGCGCTGGCGCACGAGCCGCTCGACACCCTGCCGCTGCGCACTTCCGGCGCGCAGCCGAACATCAGCGCCGTGGCGCTCGGCAAGGCGCTCTACGTCAAGTGCTATCGGCGGCCGCCGACCGGCGCCAACGCCGAAGTCGAGATCGGCCGCTTCCTCGGCGAGATCGCGCATTTCCCGCACAGCGTGCCGGTGTTCGGCGCCGTCGAATATCGCGCCGACGACGGCAGCCTGTGCACGCTCGCCGTGCTGCAGGCTTTCGTCGAGAACCAGGGCAATGCCCAGGACTACACGCTCGAGTACCTGGAGCGCCATCTCGAGCAGCGGCGCAGCCGCGCTGCCGCCGTGCAGCCGGCCGAGCCCCACGGCGCCTATCTCGCGCTGATGCGCACGCTCGGCCGACGCACCGCCGAGCTGCACCAGGCGCTCGCGGCGACCACCGGCGACCCGGCGTTCGACCCGGTGCCGGTCGGGCGCGACGACATGGCCGCGTGGTCGCGTGCCGCCACTGCGGAAGGCGAGGCGGCGCTCGCCGCGCTGTCGGATGCGCGCGCCCGGCTGCCGGAAGACATCCGCGACGATGCCGACGCCCTGCTGGCGCGGCGCGACGAGATCCTCGCCCGCGCCGAGGGCGCCGGCGCGCACGCGCCGCACGGCGCGAAGACGCGCATCCACGGCAACTTCCGCCTCGGCCGCGCGCTGCTGGCGCAGAACGATTTCGTCATCATCGACTTCCACTCCGGCTCGACCGCCAAGGATTCGCCGTTGCGCGACGCCGCGACGCTGCTGCGTTCGATAGACGGCGTCGCGCGCAGCGCGCTCGAGCGCGCCGGCGGCGAGAGGACCGACGAGTTTGCCGGCATCGAGCGCGCCGTCGGCGAGTGGCGCCGCGACGCCTCGGCGGCCTTCCTCGACGCCTACCGCGCCGCGGCGCAGGAAGCCGGATCGATCGCCGACTGGCTCGACGCGCGCGCGCTGCTCGATCTGTTCGTGCTGGAAAGCGCGCTACGCGAACTGCGCCAGGAACTCGCCGAGCATCCCGAGCGCCTCGGCCCGTTCCTGCGCGGCTTTCCGCCGGAGCGCAACGGCCGCTAGGAGACACGCGATGGATCAATGGGACGCCATGCTGGAACCGCTGCGCACACTGCTGGCGCAGGCGGGCGAACTGCTGCCGCGCCTGCTGCTCGCGGCGGTCGTGGTCTTCGCCGGCTGGCTGGTGGCGAAGGCGCTGCGGCTG